>NZ_JABXEO010000078.1:0-43329 GCF_013372585.1 Myxococcus sp. AM010 | reverse complement strand
GCGTCAAAGGGGGAGGGCCTGGTTTCCTCCCGGTTTGGCGGCGAGGACTTCCCGCTCGACCTCCCGCAGGTGACGACGGGCCGGGGCAACATCGCCAACGCGGGTGGCGGCGGCGTCTGCCACAACTCCGGCGGTGGTGGCGGCAGCAACGCGGGCGCAGGTGGCATCGGTGGGCGCACTTGGAGTGGGGAGGACGGTCCTACGGTTTCTCGGACGGTGGGTGGGCTCGGTGGCGCCGGTCTGAACTTCGATGCGGTGAGCCAGGGGCTGTTCGGCGGTGGCGGTGGCGCTGGACATGGCAATGATGACGTGGCCGGCGCGGGGAGCGCGGGAGGCGGGTTCGTGTTCATCCGCGCTGCCTCGCTGTCGGGGGCCGGTCGTGTTTCGGCGAACGGGCTGGCGGGCGGCAACGCCCTGGGGGATGGAAATGACGCCGCGGGCGGAGCGGGCGCTGGCGGCACCGTGTACCTGCGCGTCACCGGAGCCCTGAGCTGCTCGGCCAACCAGGTGTCGGCCCGCGGTGGCAATGGCGGTAGCACGATTTTCGCCGAGCACGGCACGGGCGGCGGCGGTGGTGGCGGCCGGGTGCTGACGCAGTCCGCGACGGGAACGTGCCCTCCGGTGGTCACCGGCGGCGCCGCGGGCACGCAGCCGACGGCCAGCGCTCCGGACGGTCTCACGTATGGCGCCGCTGCAGGAACCCCGGGTGTCATCACCGTCCTGCCGGGCGCCTTCCCGGCGAACCTGCCGGCCCCCGTGGTGGTGACGCCGGCCAACGGCTCCACCACGGGCGTTCGTCCGGCCATCACCGGCTCGGCCCCCGCGAACTCCACGGTGGTCATCTTCGTGGATGGCGTCGAAGTGGGCCGCGCGACGGCGGACGCCGTGGGGAACTTCAGCTTCACGCCGACCGTGGACCTGCCTGTCGGCGCGCATACGGTGAATGCCTACGCCCAGTTCCAGGGCGTGTCGTCCGTGCTGAGCAACACCAACACCTTCACCGTGGTCTCCGACACCACGCCTCCGGACACCACCATCGTGAGTGGGCCTCCGGCGGTGACGAATTCCACCAGCGCTACGTTCGACTTCAGCTCCAATGAGAGCCCGGTGACGTACCAGTGCGCGCTGGACGGCGGCCCGTTCGTGGCCTGCACCGACCCGCGCACGTTCACGGGCCTGGCGGAAGGCAACCACACGCTGGCGGTGCGCGCGGTGGACGGGGCGGGCAACGTGGACCCGACGCCCGCGACGTACGCGTGGACGGTGGACACGACGGCGCCGGATACGACCATCGTGAGTGGGCCTCCGGCGACGACGACGTCCAGCAGCGCGACGTTCGACTTCAGCTCGGACGAGAGCCCGGTGACGTACCAGTGCTCGCTGGACGGTGGGCCGTTCGTGCCCTGCACCGACCCCGTCACCTACACGGGGCTGGCGGATGGTGCGCACACGTTGGCGGTGCGCGCGGTGGACGCGGCGGGCAACGCGGACGTGACGCCCGCGGAATACACGTGGACGGTGGACGCCACCGCGCCGGACACCACCATCGTGAGTGGGCCTCCGGCGGTGACGAGCGCCACCAGCGCGACGTTCGACTTCAGCTCGAACGAGAGCCCGGTGACGTACCAGTGCTCGCTGGACGGTGGGCCGTTCGTGCCCTGCACGGACCCGCTGACGGTCAATGGGCAGAGCCAGGGCAACCACACGCTGGCGGTGCGCGCGGTGGACGCGGTGGGCAACGTGGACCCGACGCCCGCGACGTACGCGTGGACGGTGGACACGACGGCGCCGGATACGACGATTGTCAGCGGCCCTCCGGCGACGACGACGTCCAGCAGCGCGACGTTCGACTTCAGCTCGGACGAGAGCCCGGTGACGTACCAGTGCTCGCTGGATGGTGGGCCGTTCGTGCCCTGCACCGACCCCGTCACCTACACGGGGCTGGCGGATGGTGCGCACACGTTGGCGGTGCGCGCGGTGGACGCGGCGGGCAACGTGGACGCGACGCCCGCCACCCGGACGTGGACGGTGGATGCCACCGCGCCGGACACCACCATCGTGAGCGGGCCTCCGGCGGTGACGAACGCCACCAGCGCAACGTTCGACTTCGATTCGAACGAGAGCCCGGTGACGTACCAGTGCGCGCTGAACGGCGCGCCCTTCACCGCCTGCGCGGACCCGCAGTCGTTCACGGGCCTGGTCGAGGGCGACCAGACGCTGGCGGTGCGTGCGGTGGATGAGGCGGGCAACGTGGACCCGACGCCTGCTCAGTACGCGTGGACGGTGGACCTCACGCCCCCGACGCTGCCGACCATCGACTCGCCCGCGGACCAGGAGGAGGTCGCCACCGCGACGCCGACGCTGACGGGAACGGGAGAGCCGGGCAGCAGCATCTACCTGGAGGTCGGTGGTGCGACGCACGGTCCCATCGTCGTCGATGAGGACGGCAACTGGACCTTCATCGTGCCGGAGCCGCTCGACGAGGGCCCGCACACGGTGAGCATCACCAGCGTCGACCCGGCGGGCAACTCGGCGGGGCCGGTGACGAGCACGTTCATCGTCGACCTGTCGGCGCCCGACACGTTCATCGACTCTGGTCCGGCGCTGCTGACGCAGGACACGTCCGCTACTTTTGATCTCCGCTCGGAGGGCGGCGGCGTGGCCTACGAGTGCAGCCTGGACGGGGGCATGTATGTGGCCTGCACCGACCCCGCGGCCTTCACGGGCCTGTCGGATGGGGACCACCTGCTCCTGGTGCGCGCGGTGGATGCGGCGGGCAACGCGGACCCGACGCCCGCGCAGTACGCGTGGACGGTGGACACGACGCCGCCGGACACGCTCGTGGTGAGCGGCCCGCCGACGGTGACCTCGGAGACGTCAGCCTCGTTCGAGTTCGCGGCCTCCGAGCCGGGCTCCACCTACGAGTGCAGCCTGGACGGCGCGGCCTACGTGCCGTGCACGGAGACGGCGACGTTCAACGGCTTCGCGGAAGGGGAGCACACGCTCCTGGTTCGCGCGGTGGACACCGCGGGGAATGTGGACCCGACGCCCGCCGAGCACACCTGGACGGTGGATCTCACGCCGCCGGTGGCGCCGCTCATCACCTCGCCCGCGAATGGCGCGGTGCTGGATGACGGGGTGGTGACCATCACCGGCACGGCGGATGGCGCCGAGTTCGTGACGCTGACGCTGGATGGGACGACCTACGGCCCCATCCCGGTCGACGCGGGTGGCAACTGGACCTTCACGCCGCCGGTGACGTTGCCGGACGACACGTACACCATCACCGTCACGGCGACGGATGAGGCGGGCAACACCAGCGCTCCGACGAGCTCCACCTTCACGGTGGACACGGCGGCGCCGGACACCGCCATTGACAGTGGCCCGGCGGTGCTGACGAACGTGGCCACCGCGGACTTCGTCTTCTCCTCGAACGAGTCTCCGGTGACGTACGAGTGCTCGCTGAACGGCGCGCCCTTCACGGCGTGCCCGGCCCAGGCGCAGTTCGGCCCGCTGCCGGACGGCGACCAGACGCTGCTCGTGCGCGCGGTGGATGCGGCGGGCAACGTGGACCCGACCCCCGCCGAGCACACCTGGACGGTGGATACGGCGGCGCCGGTGGTGGTCATCACCACGCCCGCGGACGGCGCGGTGCTCGACGTGCCGGTGGTGACGTACTCCGGTACGTCGGAGCCAGGCAGCACCGTGACGGTGGTGGTGGATGGCGTCACGGTGGGCACGGTGGAAGCCGACGGGGTCGGCAACTGGTCGCTCCCCGTGGGCGACACGCTGTCGGAGGGCCCCCACACGGTGTCCGTCACGGCGGAGGACGAGGCGGGCAACACCAGCACGACGGTGACGCACACGTTCATCGTGGACGCGGAGCCGCCGGAGACGACGTTCACCTCGACGCCGCCCACGCTCACCAACAGCGACTCGGCGACGTTCGACTTCGACTCGGACGAGTCCCCGGTCACCTACGAGTGCAGCTTGGACGGCGCGGCCTTCACTGCGTGCCCGGACCCGGTCACCTTCACGGGCCTGGATGACGGCGAGCACACGCTGGAGGTGCGCGCGGTGGATGCCGACGGCGACGTGGACCCGACGCCGGCCAGCTACACCTGGACGGTGGACACCACCGCGCCGGATACCCTCATCGTCACGGGCCCGCCGCTGACGGACGCGCCCAGCGCGGCGACGTTCGACTTCGACTCGGACGAGTCGCCGGTGACGTACGAGTGCAGCCTGGACGGCGCGGCGTACGTGCCGTGCACGGACCCGGTCACCTTCACGGGCCTGGCGGAAGGCAGCCACACGCTGAGCGTCCGCGCGGTGGATGAGGCGGGCAACGTGGACGACACGCCGGCGACCTACACCTGGGCGGTGGCGGTCGACTCGGACGACGACGGCCTGACGGACGCCGAGGAGATTGCGCTGGGCACCGACCCGAACAACCCCGACACGGACGGTGACGGCCTGCCGGACGGCATCGAGGTGAATGTCGCGGGGACGGATCCGCTCGACGACGACTCGGATGACGACGGCATCCTGGATGGCAACGAGGACGCCAACCACAACGGCATCGTCGACGACGGCGAGACGGACCCGAACAACGGGGACACGGATGGCGACCTGCTGTCGGACGGCCTGGAGCTGGGCCTCACCGAGCCCCAGGGCACCGACACGGACATGACGGGCTTCGTGGCGGACTCCGACCCGACCACGACGACGGACCCGCTCAACCCCGACACGGACGGCGGCAGCGTGCGTGACGGCATCGAGGACGCCAACCGCAACGGCCGGGTGGACCCGGGAGAGACGGATCCGCTCAACCCCGCGGACGACGTCGACTCCGACGGCGACGGCATCGACGATGCGACCGAAATCTCGCTGGGCCTGGACCCCAACGACGCGGACAGCGACGACGACGGCGTGCCGGACGGCATCGACGGCGTCACCGACACGGATGGTGACGGCCTCATCGACGCGTTGGACCCGGACAGCGACAACGACGGCATCCTGGACGGCACGGAGCTGGGCGTGACGCTGGAGAGCGCTCCGGCGGACACGGACCGAGGCTCGCCCAACTTCCGTCCGGACGCGGACCCGAGCACCACCACCGACCCGAAGAACCCGGACGCGGACGGCGATGGCCTGATGGACGGCGAGGAAGACGCCAACCATGACGGCCGAGTCGACACCACGGAGACGGACCCGAACAACCCGGACACGGACGACGACGGCCTGACGGACGGCGTGGAGGTGCGCGGCTCCAACCCCACCCACCCGCTCGACCCGGACACGGACGGCGACGGCCTGACGGACGGCGCGGAGGACGCCAACCACAACGGCTCCTTCGACAACGGGGAGACGGACCCGAACAACGCCGACACGGACGGCGGCGGCGTGAACGACGGCGAGGAAGTCACGGGCGGGACGAACCCGCTGGATGGCAACGACGACTTCGTCATCTCCGGCCGTGGGTGCAGCACGAGCGGCGCGGGCACCTTCGCTCCGCTGGCGCTGCTCCTGCTCGGGCTGCCGCTGCTGGGCCGCTTCCGCCGCTCGGCGGGGCGGGCCGGTGGGGCCCCTGTGGCCGCCGCCGTGCTGGCGCTGGCGGTGCTGCTGGTGTCGCGGCCGGCCGTGGCGCAGGTGCCCACGCTGTCCGCCTCCCAGTCCATCGACGTGCAGCAGTACAAGCCGGGGCCGAGCTCGCAGGACATCCTGGGCGTCCAGAGCGCCCAGGTGCATTCCCACCTGGGTTGGAACGTGGGCGTGTCCGTCAACTACGCGGACAAGCCGCTCAACTTCATGGACCCGCGCTCGGGCCGGTACATCACCGCGCTGGTGCGCAGCCAGGTGGGGATGGACCTGATGGGCTCGGTGGGCCTCTTCGACCGCTTCGAGCTCGGCGTGCTGCTGCCGGTGACGCTCCAGCGTTCGCAGGCGGCGCCCATGGTGGACCCGTCCTTCGCCCAGGGCGTGGGCTCGGGCGGCATCGGTGACCTGCGCCTGGTGCCCAAGGCCCGCCTCCTGGAGGAGGGCTCCTTCGGCCTGGCCCTGACGGTGCCGGTCGTGCTGCCCACGGGCGGCGGCTCTGACTTCCTCGGGAGCTCGGGCGTGGGCGTGCAGCCGCGCCTGGTGGCCGAATACGGCGAGCGCTTCCGCGTGGCCGCCAACGTGGGCGTGGACTTCCGGCAGATGCAGCAGCTGCGCAACCTGAACGTGGGCAACGCGGTGTCCTACGGCGTGGGCGCCGAGCTGCCCTTCACGGTGCGCGAGGTGCCGCTGGCGCTCGCGGCCACGGTGGTGGGCGCGGTGAACCTGGAGCAGCAGGACACCGAGGAGCGCCCGCTGGAGCTGCTGGCGGCGCTGAAGTACCGCGCGCTGGGCGGCTTCTCCGCGCACGTGGGCGGTGGGCCGGGGCTCACCCGCGGCTACGGCACGCCGGGCTTCCGGCTGCTCGCGGGCTTCAGCTACAGCCCGGAGCCGTCCCGCGAGCCGCAGCTGGCGGCGCCGGTGGACACGGACGGCGACGGCATCCTCGACATCAATGACGCCTGCCCGACGGAGCCCGAGGACAAGGACGGCTTCCAGGACGAGGACGGCTGCCCCGACCCGGACAACGACGCGGACGGCATCCCCGACACGGCGGACGCGTGCCCGAACGAGCCGGAGACGGTCAATGGCTTCGAGGACACGGAGGGCTGCCCGGACGTGGCGCCGCCCCCGCCGCCAGTGGACATGGATGGCGACGGCCTCATGGACCCGGAGGACCGCTGCCCCAACGCCCCGGAGGACAAGGACGGCTTCCAGGACGAGGACGGCTGCCCGGATCCGGACAACGACCGGGACGGCATCCCCGACGCCGAGGACAAGTGCCCGAACGAGCCGGAGACCATCAACGGCTTTCAGGACGAGGACGGCTGCCCCGACAAGGGCAAGGTCAAGGTGCTCGTGGACGGCGAGCGCATCGTCATCCTGGAGAAGGTCTACTTCGCCACTGGAAAGGACGTCATCCTGGCCCGCTCGTTCCCGCTGCTGAAGCAGGTGGCCGCGGTGCTGCGCGCCAACCCGCAGGTGGAACTGGTCCGCATCGAGGGCCACACGGATGCCCAGGGCAACGACGCGAAGAACCTGGACCTGTCCCAGCGCCGCGCGAACAACGTGCGCGCCTTCCTGGTGAACGCCGGCATCGCCGAGGGCCGCATGGAGGCGGTGGGCTACGGCGAGGCGAAGCCGGTGGACACCAACAAGACGGCGAAGGGCCGCGAGAACAACCGCCGCGTGGGCTTCACCATCCTCCGCGTGGGGAAGGTGGAAGTGGAGCGCGAGGCGCGGTGACACACGGGCCCTGAATACCCGGTGAAGCACACCGGGTGCGCTCATCCACGGGTGGCTCCGAAAGAGATTTCGGGGCCACCCGTCGTTTTTTGGGGCATGCTGCGTCCCACCCGCTACGCAGTGCCGTGGCGCGCGAGTCAAGGGGCGAAGTTCACCCACCGCGTCGCACGCCTGCACGTCCTTGCGTTGGCGTAAGTGCGCGTCAGGACTCGGACGCGCAGCATCCCGCTACAGGCTCGTAGCGGAATACTTGCCAAAGCGTGGGACTTGCTGATGATTGAGGAGGTTGGGAGCACGCGCGCTGCATCGCGCAACTCCGGGCGAGAGGACCACCATGGACCAGTTCGATCAGAACAAGCAGGCCGCCAAGATTCGGGTCGTCGGGGCGGGTGGCGCCGGCTGCAACGCCGTCAATACGATGATCCTGTCCAAGTTGGACCGGGTGGACTTCATCGCCGCCAACACCGATGTCCAGGCGCTCGCCGCGAGCAAGGCGCCCACCCGGCTTCAGTTGGGCCAGACGCTGACGAAGGGCCTGGGCGCGGGCGCCAACCCGGAGATGGGCCGCGAGGCCGCCCTGGAGTCACGCGACCAGATTGCCGCGGTGCTCGAGGGCGCCGACATGGTGTTCGTCACCGCCGGCATGGGCGGCGGCACCGGCACGGGCGCCGCGCCCATCATCGCGGACATCGCCAAGAGCCTGGGCTGCCTCACGGTGGGCGTCGTCACCAAGCCCTTCCTCTTCGAAGGCAACAAGCGCCGCAAGCAGGCCGAGCAGGGCATCGTGGAGCTCAAGGCCGCGGTGGACACGCTCATCACCATTCCGAACCAGCGCCTGCTGTCGCTCTCCAACGAGCCGATGCCGCTGCTGGAGACGTTCAAGCGCGCGGACGAGGTCCTGCTGAACGCCGTGCAGGGCATCAGCGACCTCATCCAGTACCACGGCTACATCAACGTCGACTTCGCAGACGTGAAGACCATCATGAGCGACAAGGGCATCGCGCTCATGGGCACGGGCCACTCGACCGGCGACAAGCGCGCGTTGATTGCCATGCAGCAGGCCATCGCCAGTCCGCTGCTGGAGGACGTCACCATCGACGGCGCCACGGGCCTGCTCATCAACATCACCGGTGGCCGCGACATGACCCTGCAGGAGGTCAACGAGGCCCTGACGCTGGTGCACGACGCCGCCGACAGCGAGGCGGAGATCATCTTCGGCTCGCTCATCGACGAGAACATCTCGGACGAGGTGAAGATCACCATCATCGCCACGGGCTTCGTGCACCGGGACGCGCCCAAGGTCCGCACGGTGACGCCCGTGGTGCAGGTGCCGCTGTCGCGTCCGGCGCAGTCCGTGCTCGCCAACGCGCGTGAGGAAGTCGCCAGCCTGGTGCCCACCAAGGGCAGCGGCTCGCGCCAGCTCACCGTGGAGAGCAGCAAGGCCGTGAGCGCCCGCACCGCGGTGGTGAAGGACGCGCCGCTGCCGCTGGACGAGGACCAGTTCGACATCCCCACCTTCCTGCGGCGGCAGGGCCAGACGGAGCTGCCGTAAGCGGCAGGGGAGAAGCGGGGCTCAGCGAGCGGGAAGCTGGGCCACGCTGGCTTCGTCGCGGGCGGACAGGGTGTCCGCGCGGGCGAAGAGGGCGTCGACTTCCGAATAGAGCGCGTCCACGCGCTCCGGGAGCCGGGCCGCGGGCAGCACGCCGTCGCCGGACACTTCCTCCAGGCGCGCGTGGGCCCGCTGCAGCAGCTGGAGCGCCTTCAGCAGGGAGAGGCCGCGGCGCGTGCCCTCCTCGGTGAAGAGGGTTCCGCTCTGCGTCAGCGCCTCCAGCGTGGTGCGCACGAAGCGCACGCGGTCCGTGTGCCGGCCACGGTAGAGGTCCAGGCGCTTGGCGCGCCGCGCGTGGTGCAGATTGACCACGCCGCCAGGGCTTGAAGAGGAGGGGGGCGTCACGGAGAACAAGGTACGACACCGCCTTGTAGACCCGCAAATTTACTGGACTGTAGGGACCTGTTGCACGTCCGCCCGCACCCTTGTCTTGGGAGGGAGCGAGGGTTAGGTTCGCCGCCCTTTCGCACCCGCACCCCAGGGGTTTCGCCATGTTCCAGAAGCTGCTCATCGCCAACCGGGGAGAAATCGCCCGCCGCATCGGCGTGGTGGCCCGGGGAATGGGGCTCAAGACGGTCGCCGTCTATTCGGACGCGGACGCCGAGCTGCCCTTCGTGAAGGAGGCGGACGAGGCGGTACGCATCGGCCCCGCGCCGGCCAAGGACAGCTACCTTGACGCCGCCGCCATCCTGCAGGCCGCGAAGCAGACGGGCGCGCAGGCCATCCACCCGGGGTACGGCTTCCTGTCGGAGAACGGCGAGTTCGCCCAGGCCTGCGCGGACGCGGGGCTCATCTTCGTGGGACCGCCGCCGGAGGCCATGGCGCGGATGAAGGACAAGAGCCAGGCCCGCAGGCTGGTGTCCGCCGCGGGGGTGCCCGTGGTGCCCGGCAGCGAGGACGTGGTGCCCGACGTGGCCAGCGCGCTGGCGGAGGCCGAGCGCATCGGCTACCCGGTGCTCGTCAAGGCGGCCAGCGGCGGCGGGGGCATTGGCATGGCGGTGGCCAGGAGCCCGGCGGAGATGGAGAAGGTCTACCGCCAGTGCACGGACCGGGCGAAGGCCGCCTTCGGCAAGGAAGGCGTGTACGTGGAGCGCTACTTTCCGGCGCCGCGGCACATCGAGGTCCAGATTCTGGGGGACCAGCACGGCCACCTCATCCACTGCCTGGAGCGGGAGTGCTCCATCCAGCGGCGGCACCAGAAGGTGGTGGAGGAGGCCCCCTCCGTGCTGTTCGCGGACGGGCGCAACCCGGAGCTGGCGCGGAAGCTCTTCACGGCCGCGGTGGCCGCGGCGAAGGCCTTCGGCTACGCCAACGCCGGCACGGTGGAGTTCCTGTACTCGGACGGTGAGGTCTACTTCATTGAGATGAACGCCCGCCTCCAGGTGGAGCACCCGGTGACGGAGCTGACCACGGGGCTGGACCTCATCGGATGGCAGCTGCGCATCGCCGCGGGTGAGCGCCTCACGGTGACGCAGGAGGACGTGAAGCGACGCGGGGCGGCGCTGGAGTTCCGCATCTACGCAGAGGACCCGGTGAAGTTCTTCCCGTCCCCTGGGCCGCTGAAGGTGTTCCAGCCGCCCACGGGCGAGGGCGTCCGGCTGGACGCGGGCTACGGCGAGGGCAACACCGTCACGCCCAACTACGACCCGATGATTGCCAAGCTCATCGTCACCGGTGAGACGCGGGCGCAGGCGATTGCGCGCTCCGTGGCGGCGCTCCAGTCGTTCCGCATCGAAGGCATCAAGACGAACATCCCGCTCCACCTGCGCATCGTGCAGGATGCGGCCTTCCAGGCCGGCGAGCTGGACACGCACTTCCTGGAGCACCACGCCAAGCCGGCGTAGCGGGGCCCGCTCCAGCCCCACCCACCCCTGAGGAGGCACGGATTCATGGCGGACGTAGCGGCGCACATCACCGGCACGGTGTGGAAGATTGAGGTTCAGGTCGGCCAGCAGGTCAACGCGGGCGACACGCTCGTCATCCTCGAGTCCATGAAGATGGAGATGCCCGTGGAGGCAGAGGAGGGCGGGACGGTGAAGGAGATTCGGGTGAAGGAGGCGCAGTCGGTCAACGAGGGCGACGTCCTCGTGGTGCTCGGCTAGCAGTGGAGCCCGTCGTCGCGACAGGCGCTTCGCTGAACGTCGAGGACCGCGACGACGGGGTCCGGGTGTTGACGCTGTCCAACCCGGCCCGCCGCAACGCGCTGGATGACGGCCTCCTGGCTCGGCTGGACGCGGCGCTGGAGCCCGCCCCGCACGTGCGCGCCTTGCTGGTGCGCGGCGCGGGTGGGGCGTTCTGTTCCGGCTATGACTTGACGCACCTGGGCCCCCCGGGCGCGGACGGGCGGCTGCCGGATGACCTGCTGGTGGAGTGCCTGCTGAAGCTGGAGTCCCACCCCGCGCCCAGCGTGGCGCTGGTGGAGGGCCCGGCGGTGGGCGCGGGCTTCGACCTGGCGGCCTCGTGCGACTTCCGCGTCGGCGCGCCCAACGCCGTCTTCCTCATGCCCCCCGCGAAGCTGGGCATCGTCTACTCCCCGGAGGGGCTGGCCCGGGCCGCGCGGCTGGTGGGCGTGGCGCGCGCCAAGCAGCTCTTCCTCGCGGCGCGGAAGCTGAGCGCGCGGGAGGCGTTGGAGTGGGGGCTGCTGGACGACTGCCTGGCGGACGCGGAGCCGCGCGCGCTGGCGCTGTGCGCCACCCTGGCCAGCCATGCGCCGCTGGCGGTGTCGGGGATGAAGGAGTCCTTCGGGCGCCTGGCTCGGGCCCCGTTGGAGGCGGCGGACCGGGCGCGGCTGCGCGGCTTGCGCGCGGCGGCCTTCGGGAGCGAGGACGCGAAGGAGGGGCGGGCGGCCTTCCTCGAAAAGCGCCCGCCCCGCTTCTCCGGCCGCTAGTCAGGGCGGCCGGCGGGGTACTGCCACGGCGACATCAGGTGTCGCCGAAGAGCTCGCCCATGCGCAGCTGCAGCGCCGAGGCAATCTTGTACAGCGAGGAGATGGAGGCGGAGGACTCCGCGCGCTCAATCTGCGACAGCAGCGACACCGACAGGCCCGTGCGCCGCGCCAGCTGCTTGAGCGTGAGCTCCTGCGTCTTGCGTGCGTCGCGGATGGTGCGGCCAATGGCGCGGTGCAGGTCCGCCTCCGGGTCCTGGGACAAGCCCTTCTTCTGGAGGGCGTTGCGGACCGCGGTGATGAACTGCTCCGGCTCCATGGGCTTCTTGACGTAGTCGGAGGCCTGCGCCTTGAGCGAGGCCACCGCCGTGTCCACCGTGGGGTACGCGGTGGCGACGATGACGGCCACGTCCGTGTCGTACTTGCGAATCAGCTCCAGCACCTCGGTGCCCGACATCTGCGGCATCATCATGTCGAGGATGACGAGGTGGAAGTCGGAGCCCCGGAGGATTTCCACCGTCTGGGTGGGGTCCGTCGTGGTCACCACCTCGTAGCCTTCACGGGTCAGGACCAGCTTGAGGTAGTCGCAGTTGTCCTGCTCATCATCAACTACCAGGATGCGAATCTGCACAGCGTCTCCTCGCTGCAGTTCAGTGCCATGGGACCGGAATACCCTCGGGGGGCGAGGGTGATTCCGGCAGACCACTACTTCTTGGGATTCTCGTAACTCTCGACCAAACCCTTCACGCGCTCGTAGTACGCGTGATTGGGCGCAAGTTCCAGGAATCGCTTGTAGTGAACCGCGCCCTTCTCGGGCTGGTTGTCATTCGCGTAGGCGGACCCGAGGTAGAGGTGGCACTCGGCGCGGCCAGGTTCCAGGTCGAGGCACTTGTTGAGCTGCTCGATGGCCTGCCGGTAGCGCAGGCCCTTGATGTGCTCGAAGCCGTCCGCCTGGGCCTTGGCCGCCGCGGACTGCGCGGCGGACGGCGCCTTGTCCGTGCCGGAGGTGGGAACCGCGGCGGGCGGAGCCGCCTTCTTCTTGGCCTCGGCGACCTGCGTCTTCAGCGCCGCGTACTCCTTGGCGAACGCCTTGGTGGCGGCGCTTTCGCGCAGGGCCTCCTCGGCCTCCGGCAGCTTGCCGTCGCCCAGGGCCTTGCGGACGTCGTCGAGCCGCCGCTTCATCAGCTGCTCGGCGCGCGCCTCGTCGAGCCGGGTCTCCACGTCACGGGGGCGCTGGCCGTTGGCATCCTTGATGACCTCCAGCGCCTCCACGGCCGCGTCGAAGTCACGCGCCGCGATCGCCTTGTCGGCGACCGCGCGCTGCTCCTCCATGGAGGGGCCACGTGGGGGGGGAGGCGTCTTGGGCGTCTGCGCCGCCGCCGTCGCGAGCGGGGTGTCGTTGGCCGCGGCCTGGTCCTCGATGGTCGGCCGCGGCTCCTCGTCCGGGAGCGGCGTGGGCGTCTGCGCGATGACGGGGGCCGCTACCGGCTGGGCGCCCTGCTGGTTCAGGTACCAGAAGGCGCCGCCGCCGCCGCCGAGCAGCAGGGCCGCGAGGCCCGCCACCAGGGGCAGCTTCGAGCGCGAGCCGCCGCCGGCGGCCGCGTCGTCTGACGCGTCACCGGCGTTGACGAAGCGCAGCTTCACGTGTCCCAGCTCGATGATGTCTCCGGTGCCGAGCGTGGCCTGCGCGTAGCTCTCACCGTTGACCGTCATCCCGTTGGCGGACTGCATGTCGATGACGCGCCACTCGCCAGCGTCCTCGCGGACGAGCTTGGCGTGGGTGCGCGACAGCGACCGATGATCCAACGTGATGTCGTTGTCGTCGGTGCGGCCGATCCGCAGCTCCGTGCGGATGCAGGCGAACTCCTGGCCCTTGAGCTCGTCCGGGGACAACACGAGCAGGCGGGGAGCGTCCTCGGCGGGCACGTCCACCACCTTGCGCGGCCGCTCCGCCTCCACCTGATCCAACCGGATGATGGAGGTGGAGTGACGGCGGGCCTCCGCGGCGCTGAGGGAGGGCGGGGTGTGGTCGCTCTCCTCGGGCTCGTTGTCGGAGTCGTCCTCCTCCGGCTCGGGCTCCGGCCGGCGGGCGGGCACCTTGGTGGTGATGGGGCCTACGGCGTTGGCCGCGCCCTCGGCTTGGAGCGCGAGGTCGTAGTCGCCAATCTGGACCAGGTCGCCCTCTTTCAGGGGCGACTGACCCGCGATTCGCTCGCCGTTGATCCGGGTGCCGTTATAGCTCCCCAGGTCTTCCACTACGACGTGGCCATTGAGTCGCACCAATCGTGCGTGACGGCGAGACACATTTCGTTCCGTCAGGCGGATGGTGTTTCCCTCCTGACGGCCGATGGTGATCTCGTCACGCACGAAGGGAACAACGGTCTTGCGCCCCTCGTCGTCTTCGATGATGAGCTTCAGCACGGGTCCGATCCGCGTACAGTCATAGCAGAACGGCCTTTCCCTGTACAAGCCATGTATCCCCCTCAAAAGACAGGACTTTCTCCCGAGGAAGAGGGGCAGGCGAGGCTGTTGTCCATCGGTCAATCGGCCGGTGGAGCGCGACTTGGGGGGGCGCCCTGGCTCACCTTGATCCTGGCCACCGTGCTGGTGGCCATCCACGGCGCGGCGCGCGCGACGGGGCCCGTGGGGCTGGACTCCCTGCTGCGGTGGGGCGCCAAGGCGGGGCCCCTGGTGGTGGACGCGGGCCAGGTCTGGCGGCTCGTCACCGCCAACTTCCTGCACCGGGACTTCCTCCACCTGTCCCTCAATGTCCTGGTGCTGCTGGCGGCGGGAAGCGGCCTGGAGCGCCTTTGCCGGCGCCGGGACTACGCGGCGCTGCTGGTGGCGGCGGGGCTGGGCACCATGGCCGGCTCGCTCGGCAACTCCGGGGCGGTGAGCGTGGGGGCCTCCGGGCTCGTGTACGCCTGTGTAGGGGCGCTGCTCGTCCTGGGCCGGCGTCACCGGGCGAAGCTGCCGGCGCGGTGGATGTCCGGCGAGGCCGCGGTGCCCACGGTGCTGGTCTTCCTCTGGATGGGGTGGACGTCGGTGGGCGTGGACAACGCGGGGCACCTGGGGGGCCTGCTCGCGGGACTGCTGGCCGGCGTCTTCCTGGAGCCGCGCTGGCGTCCGGCCCCAGGCTGGCTGCGCCCGGTGGGGATGGTGACGGTGGCGGTGGTGCTCGCGGGAGGGGTGGTGGCGGAGCGCTCCATCTGGCGCACGGAGCGGGATGACGGCTTTGGCATCTCCGTGGCGCTGCCGCGCGACTGGCGGGGCGACGTGGACGGGCAGGGCCGGCGGGCCTTCTCCAACGGCTTGCCCGGGCGTGGCCGCGCGACCTTCTCGGCGGAGGCCATCGAGACGGGAGAGCCGGGAGACGGCTCGGTCCAGGCACGGCAGTTCCAGCAGGACGTGTTGGTGCAGGGCGCTCAGGGCCCGGAGGGGCGGACGCTGAAGGTGACGGGGCCGGTGGCGGCGCGCGTGGGTGGGCGGAGCGCGCAGCGGCTGCATGCGGAGCTGGAGGGGCCAGGGGGGCCCACCCATCTGATGGCGCTCTTCGTGCCGCGGGGGGAGTGGGTGTACCGGTTGGTGTTCACCTGGCCCGCGGCGTACCCCGCCTACCGAGAGGTGGTGGACCGGATGGTGGCGGAGCTGCGCTTCGACGAGCCATCCGTCCTGCGCGAGGCGCGGGCTCACGCGCTGCTCGTCCCGGGCGCGCCGGGACCGCTGCGCGAACTGGGCGGGGTGCTGCGCCGCCTGGGCCTCCCCAAGGAAGCGGTGGCGCCGTTGAGCGAGTCCGTGCGGCTGGCGCCCGCTCATGTGGAGACGCGCGTGGAGCTGGCGCGTGCGCTCCTGCAGGCGTCGCGCGTGGAGGAAGGGTGTCACGCGGCCGCGGAGGCGCGGGTGTACGGGCCCTGGGACACCGGCGCGTTGGAGGCGGGCGTGCGCTGCGAGCTGTCACGCGGCAACGTCGCGCGGGCCTTGGAGCGCCTGGTGGAAGCGCGCCAGGTGGACCCTCAGGATGCCCGGCTGCGCGCGGCGGAGCTCACGCTTCGGACCGTGCTGGAGGCGGCGCCACACCGCTGAAAAACAGGTCGGAAAATGTAGGTGAAACTGCCGAGAGTCACCGCAGATAACCCCAATGCAGGCCACGGTCACACGCAGAGGGGGAACACCATGCCGCAGATTCCTGGAGTCAAGTCGACCGTTTCGTCTTTCAAGCCCGGGCCCGTGGTGGCGGAGGTCGCGGACCGGACCATGAACGCGGTGGCGCTCGAGGCGAACGTCGCCAAGCGCGTGGGGAGCAAGGGCGGCTCGTCGGAGCCGGTGAGGACACCGCAGCAGGCGGTGAGCACGATTGGCAGCACCTCGGGCACGCTGAACAACGCCATCAACGTGGCGGACACCTTCGAGACGGGCGCCCGCGCCATCGGCCAGATGTCGCGAGGCACCGTGCCCACGGCGCTGCCCCCGACGTTCGTTGGGAAGACGCTGGGCAAGTTCGTCCCGGGCCTGAACGTCGTCGGTGCGATGTCCTCGTTGTCGAACACGCGGGACGTGTTCACCAACGCGTCGTCGACACCGTCGCAGAAGACGCACGCGGTCATCGACTCGGCGAGCGCGGTCGTGTCAGCGCTGCCCATTCCCGGTCTCGCGCAGGGCGCTGCCGTCGTGAACACGGTGAACAGCCTCTTCACGCCCTCTTCGTCGCAGTGAGCCGGTCCCGGGCGCTCCTTGGGGGAGCGCCCGGACCTCTCTTGCCGCGCATCACCGGGCGCCGAAGACGCGGACCGCGAGCCCCGCGTTCGCGGTCCACTCACTGCGCCGGGCCAGCCCCGCGTCCCGGTGGACATAGGCCCCGCTCACCTGGAGCACCACGGGCTGGTCCGCCACCGCCAGCACGACGCGCTCCAGGCCCACGTCCGTCCTGGCGCGGAAGTACAGCCCACGCTCGATGCCAACGCTCCAGCCCGCGAGCCCCGACGCGCGCAGGGCCCACAGTCCGTCCCGTGACTCCAGTCCCGCGTCGAACATCAGCTCGGTGAAGGGCGCCACCGTGTGCGAGGCGCCCTCCCTGGAGCGCCGCACGGAGTGCCCGGCCGCGGGCCCCACGCCGAACCACGCCCGCTCCGTCTCCGCGCGCACCGGGTCCAACAGCAGGCCCAGCCGTCCCGTCTCCAAGGTCCACCCGGGGCCCTCCCAGACGCGGCGCTCCAGGTGCCCCAGCCGCAGCGCCACCGTCACGTCGAAGGGGAAGGGGATGCGCGCTGGTCGCGCCGTGGGCACCAGGATGAAGCCTTCCTCCAGGTGCCGGCGCAGCGTCCCGTCATACGCGGTGAAGGTGAGCCCACGCTGCTCCCCATCCCACGCCTCCAGCCCGAGCAGCCGGTGGTTGTTGAACCAGGGCGACCCCTTGCTCCGGCTGCTGCGTCCGCTTCGGAGGTGCACGCCCGTGCGCACCGCCTGAGTCATCACCGAGCGGCTGAGCCGCATGCGCGTGCCCACCACGAAGCCGTCGCCCGGGTCGAAGCAGATGGGGTAGGGCTCCCCGCGTTCGTCCAGGGCCACGCAGGCGTCGTCGGTGGGCACGCCCCGCGGCACGTCCGCGGCGGTGGCCAGCAGCAGCGCCAATCCGAGCATCAGCATGGGGGCCTACCCCTTCACGGACGCGCCCCTGGGCGCGGAGCGCCGCGCGGGCGCCCAGAGGGAGAAGCGCAGGCCCGCGGACGTGGACCACTCCCACTGCTCGGGGACGCCCGCGAGGTCGCCACGCTTCACGCCGCGGCCATCCACGAGCAGGGTCACCGGCTGGTCGTTGATGGCCAGGAGGATGACCTCGTAGCCGGCCTGGAGCCGCAGCCGCTCCGGCCTCGGCGGGCGGCCCGCGACGGCCGGGGCCAGCAACACCTTCTCCGCTTCCACCCCCAGCCGCAGGTGGTGGAAGCCGTTGCGGTCCAGCGTCAGGTCGGCTTCGAGCGCCGCGCCCGGGACGAAGGTGTTGAAGCCATTCGCAGCGTCCCGCTCGAAGGAGGGACCGGCGCGCACGCGCACGTAGGACACCAGGTCCTTCGAGTGCCACAGGTCCACCGTGGCGTGGAGCGCGCCCCAGGTGAGGAAGCGCCCCACTTCGCCGCCGCGTTCGAGCTCCTCCACGCGGAGCGTCTCCATCCACAAGCCCAGGTTGAGGTGGAGGTCATGCCGCCGCGGCTTGCCGAAGAAGGTCGTCACGCGGAAGAGCGGGTCGTCGCGCTCGACGCTGAAGTCGTAACGCGCCGCCGTCAGGTCGAGCGAGGGCACGCCCAGGTGCAGCTCCGTCTCCAGGACGCGGAGCCGGTGCAGCCGCTTCCCTTGGTGGGACGGCGCCTCCACCGCGATGCCGAAGTCGGCGCGCATGCGGCCCTGCGCCTGGCCGTCATGCCACAGCGGAGCCCAGGCGCCTCCAAGCCAGACGCGCCGGTTCAGGTCGAAGTTGAACTGCATCACCCGCCCGCGCTCGTCCCGGTACCAGCCGGGTGGGGCCGCCGCGCGGGCCGGCTCCATTCGATAACCCTTCACCCGCGCCGCCGCCTCGTCGTCGAGCGCGATGGAGCAGGGCGTCACCCTCGCTTGTCGCCGGTCCGTCTCCTGGCCCTCGGCGTCCAGCTCCCGCCGTGGAGACACCCGGCACACCTGGGCGGTGTCGTCACACTGGGCTCGCCACTCACCGGAGGGGACGGCCTGCGTCGGTGGCAGCCGCAAGCACACCGTGGGGGCGTGCCAGGTCTGGGAAGGGAGCGGTGTGGCGGGCGACTGAAGGACGGGGGCCTCGTTCCCTGGCTGCGCGAGCAAGAGGGCGCAGACCAGGGGCACCGCGGGGGCGAGCATGATGTCTCCTCGGCGGCCACTTCCATCGGCCTCGGGAAGCACCGCCGGGCCCAGGCGTTTCAAGCGCCGTGCCCCAGCCAGGGAGCCGTGCTTTCGCGGGGTTGGCGCCCCTGCCGTGTACATCCACTTGCACAGCGGCGCGCAGTCAGGCTCACGGCAGAGGCGGTTGGCGGTGGTCGACCGGAGGGGGCCGCGGGGATATAACGCCGCGTCCCGCCGAGGGTGGGCCGCCCACCGTCCGGAACGACTCAAGGAGCTTCAGTCCGTGGAGAGCGAAGTCGAACAGCAGCGGGAGCAGACCTTCGCCGAGGCCATCCTCGGCAAGGACTTCTTCCAGGCGAAGTGGGCGAAGCGGTGGCTGGAGCTGTCCTTCAGCCTGCGCGTCGTGACGGCCACGGCGGGCTTCGCGGCCCTGCTCTTCCTCCCCTACCTGGGCGCGGTGGGCCTCTGGGACTGCTGGGAGACGCACTACGGCGAAGTGGCGCGGATGATGATTGTCCGCCAGGACTACGTGTACCCCTTCTGGGAAGGCTCGTGGTTCTTCTCCAAGCCGCCGCTCACCATGTGGATGCAGGCGCTGGGCATGTACGCCGCGGGCGCGGTGAACCCCGGCGGGGTGCTGGGCCGCTACATGGAGTGGGGCATGCGGGTGCCCTTCGCGCTCCTGAGCATCACCGCGGTGGCGCTGCTGTCGCTGGCGGTGTCGCGCGTGGTGTCCCGGCGCGCGGGCCTGGCCACCGGCTTCGTGCTGGCCACCATGCCGCTGTACTTCCTGCTCACGCGGCAGACGGTGACGGACACGCCCTTCGTCACGACGTTCATCTGCGCCATGGCGTGCGCGCTCATCGGCCAGTTGGATGCGACCACGAAGCACCGCGCCGCCTGGTGGTACGGCTTCTATTTCTTCGCCGGCCTGTCCGCGCTGGCCAAGGGCCTGCTGGGCGTGGGCCTGCCCGCCGTCATCCTGATGCTGTACGCGGCCCTGTCCGTCATCCCCTGGGACAGCGACAGCCTGGACGCGCACCTGAAGTGGCTCACCCAGTCCAGCTTCCGCAAGGACGTGCGCGAGGGCCGTCAGCCCATGCCCGTGCTGTGGGGGCAGATGTTCAAGATGCACCTGGGCACGGGCATCCTGGTGTTCTTCGCGGTGGCGGGCCCCTGGTACCTGACGCTGTCCCTCTTCGGCTCCGTGGATGATGAGGGCAAGCTCTTCTGGTACCGCTTCTTCGTCCATGACCACCTCAACCGCCTCACGGCGGGCGTGCACACCACCACGCCGGGCGGCACGTTCATCTACTTCGTCGAGCAGGGCGGCTTCGCCATCTTCCCCTGGGTAGCGCTGCTGCCCGGCGCCTTCTCGGTGGTGGCGCGGCTGAAGCTGCGCTCGGAGAAGGCGGCGGACCACCTGGCCATCATCGCGGTGCTGTGGGTGGCCTTCTCCTTCTGGCTGCTGTCGTCCAGCGCCACCAAGTTCCACCACTACGTCTTCCCGGTGCTGCCGGGCGTGGCCGTCCTCCTGGCGCTCTTCATCGACCGGCTGTGGGAGGAGGGCATCTCCGCGCACGCGGTGAGCCTCATCTTCGGCTTCATGCTCTTCGTCCTGGTGGGGAAGAACATCGCGGAGAACCCGAAGATCTTCACCGACTTGTTCGTCTACAACTACGACCGGCCCTATCCGCAGGACCTGGTGACCAAGCCCATCGCGTTCTTCACCTCGCGCCCGCTGTGGACAGGGGATCTGGTGACGCTGGTGCTGCTGGCCTTCGGCGTCTACCTGTCCTTCGACGCCTTCTCCGCGAAGGGGCGGGCCCGGACGACGCCGAGCGCGCGCGCCGTGGCGCTGATGTTGCTGCTGGGCGGCGTGGCGACGCTGGGCGCGGTGAGCGCCCAGGCGCAGGTGTCCGCCAAGGCGCTGGTGGGCGTGGCGGTGCTGGTGGTGGCCGGCTACCTGGCGTGGGAGTCCATGCGGCCGGGCGCGGAGGGCCGCGTGGCGCTCCAGACCCTGGCCGGCGTGCTGGCGGTGGTGGGCATCGCGTTCGCGGTGCGGGGCTTCCGTCAGCCGGCGGCGGCGGACTCGCTGCTCAAGGCGCTGTCGGAGCCCGTCAACATCAAGAAGTCGCTGGGCTTCACCTTCGCGGTGGCGGGCGGCATGGCGGTGGTGGCGGCGCTGATGCGGGCCCGGGCGATGCTGTTCGGCACCTTCTGGGTGCTCGCGGCGGGCATGGCCCTCTGGTTCAACTGGAGCCACTGGGTGGACCTGTCCCACCACTGGACGCAGCGTGACCTCTTCTGGCGCTACTACGCGCAGCGTCAGGTAGGCGAGCCCATCGTCGCGTACATGATGAACTGGCGCGGCGAGACGCTCTACTCGCAGAACACGGTGGAGCAGTACCGCGCTTCGGACGCCAACGCGCGCATGCGCGCCCTGGCGCAGCGCCCGGGCCGCGAGTGGGCCCTGGTGGAGCATAACCGGCTCAACCTGTTGCGCACCGCGGTGGGCTCGGACAAGGTCGTCACGCCGGTGGACCGCGACATCAACAACAAGTTCCTCCTGGTGACCATCGATTGAGCGGCATCCACGTCCAGGAGCTGGGCAAGCGCTTCGGAGACCGGGTGGCCGTGGAGGCGTTGTCCTTCCACGTGCGGCCCGGCGAGGTGTTCGGCCTGCTGGGTCCCAACGGCGCGGGGAAGACGACCACGGTGCGCATGCTCACGGGGCTGCTGCGGCCCACCGAGGGCGAGGCCACCGTGTGGGGCCACCGGGTGGACCGCGACGGCGAGCCGCTGCGCAAGGTGGTGGGCCTGCTCACCGAGCAGCCTGGCCTCTACGACAGGCTCACCGCGCGGGAGAACCTGCGCTTCTTCATGAAGCTGCATGAGCTGGATGAAGCCGCGGCCTGGCCTCGGGCCCGGCACTACCTGGAGCGCTTCGGGTTGGGCGGGCGTGAACAGGAGCCGGTGGGCGGCTTCTCCAAGGGCATGCGGCAGAAGCTGGCCATCGTCCGGACGCTGGTGCACGACCCGAAGGTCATCTTCCTGGACGAGCCCACCAGCGGCCTGGATCCGGAGTCCGCGCGCACCGTGCGCGACGCCGTGGCGGAGCTGGCGTCGGAGGGGCGCACCATCGTCCTGTGCTCGCACAACCTGGCGGAGGTGGAGCGCCTGTGTGAGCGCGTGGCGGTGGTGAAGCGCCGCCTGCTGGCCATGGGCCCGGTGCGGGAGCTGCGGCACGCGGGGCAGGCGCTGGAGGTGCGCGTGGAGGGGGAGGCGGAGCGCTTTCGCGGAGCGCTGGCCCGGCTGGCCTTCGCGCCCAACGTGCTGGCCGAAGGGCCGAAGCTGCGGGTGATGCTGGCGGATGATGCGCAGGCGCCCGACGTGGTGGCCTGCCTGGTGGGGGCGGGCGCGCGGGTGCACAGCGCGGTGCCCACGCAGCGTCCCCTGGAAGAGGTCTATCTGGAGCTGCTGCGCGAGGGGAGGGGGTAGCCGATGGCGTTCCGTCCGAAGCGGGCCCTGGCGGTGTTCTGGAAGGACTTCCTGGACCTGCGAAAGAACGTGGGCCTGCTGGTGTCCATGATGGTGCTCCCGGCCGTCATGGTGCTGGTGCCCATTGGCGTGGTGTGGACGTACGTGCGCGCGCCGGACCACGCGGACCTGCGCAGCGTGGCGCTCTTCTATGACCCCACGCTGCCGCTGGGGGCCAGCGCCGCGCGCTTCCTCATCGACAAGACGCTCACCGACTGGTTCGGCATGTTCCTGGTGATGCCGGTGTTCGTGCCCATCCTCATCGCGTCGCAGAGCGTGGCGGGGGAGAAGGAGCGGCGCACGCTGGAGCCGCTCCTGGCCTCGCCCGTGACGGCGGCGGAGCTGGTGACGGGCAAGAGCCTGGCGGCGCTGGTGCCGTCCGTGGCGATCACATGGACGGCCTTCGTCCTGTTCTGCGTGGGCGTGGACATCGTCGCGTGGCCGCTGGTGAAGATGCCGCTGATGCCCAACGCGCTGTGGACCTTCGGCGTGTTCGTCATCGCGCCGCTGTTCGCCTTCTTCGGCAACGGGGTGGCGGTGCTCATCTCCGCCCGGGTGAGCGAGGCGCGCATGGCCCAGCAGCTGTCCGCGCTGGTGGTGCTGCCCCTCGTGGGCATGGTGGGCGGACAGGTGGCGGGCGTGCTCAAGGCGGGCTTTGGCTACTACCTGCTCCAGGGCGCCGTGGTGCTGGTGCTGGACGCCCTCCTGCTGTGGGCCAGTATCCGCCTGTTGGACCGCGAGCGGTTGGTGAGCCGCTGGGGCTAGCGGACGCCGGCCCCCGCTTTCCAAAGCATCCAGCCCGCCGAGCGGCTAGGCTTTCGCCAGTGAAACTGGCATGTTGCGAGCAGGTGCCGGTACGCGAGCGCGCGCGCTTTCGTCCTGGATGCCATGCTCTTAAATGGGGTTGAGGTGGCGGCGCGGGTTGACCGGCTGCCAACGCGGCCACGGAGGCGCTGACGGCAATGGGTATCTTCGACAGCATCAAGGGTGAGGCGAAGCGCAACTTCATCGCCCGGGCGGATTCATCGAAGGGCGACATCATCTACAAGTATCCGGAGAACAACGTCCGGATGCTGACCCAGCTCACCGTCGATGCGGACGAGGTCGCCCTCTTCGTGAAGGACGGCAAGGTGGAGGGCAAGCTGGGGCCCGGCCGTCACTCGCTGGACACGAACAACATCCCGTTCCTGTCCCGCCTCATGGAAGGCTTCACGGGCGGCAACCTCTTCATCTCCGAAATCTTCTTCGTCTCCACGCGGGAGTTCGCCGGCGTGAAGTTCGGCGGTCCCATCGGTGACGTGCGCGACCCGGAGACGGGCCTGGGCATCGGCACCATGGTGTACGGCGACTTCTCCATCCGCGTGACGGACCCGGAGCGCCTGGTGGTGGGCCTGGTGGGCATGGGCCGCACCGGCAACGAAGAGCTGCTCGGCTGGTTCAAGAACCAGGTGCTGAAGGTGACGCGCGACCGCATCGCGGAGCTGCTCGTCAAGAAGCGCTGGCCGCTGCTCGACGTGACGAGCGGCGCGTACACCGAGGAGATTGAGACGGAGGTCATCTCCGGGCTCAAGCCCCACGTGGACGGCTACGGCCTCACCGTGGTGCGGATGGGCAACCTCCACGTCTCCATCAAGGAGGAGGACGAGGCGACGCTGAAGAAGCTGGGCAAGGACGTGGCGTACTCGCGTCTGGCCGGTGGCTTCCAGCAGTACGCGCAGGGCCAGGCGATGCTCGGCGCGGCCGAGGGCATGGCCAAGGGCGGTGACGGCGGCGGCGGCGCGGGCAACGCGCTGGGCGGCATGGGCATGGGCATGGGCTTCGGCATGGCCCAGCAGTTCATGAACCAGCAGCCGCACCAGCAGCGGCCCCCGGAGCCCGCGCCCGCGGCGCCCCCGGCGGACACGCGCAGCCCCGCGCAGCGCCTGAAGGAAATCAAGGAGTTGAAGGATGCGGGCGTCCTCAGTGATGAGGAGTACAACGCGAAGCGCGCGGAGCTGATGAAGCTCCTGTAGTGCCCTTCGTGTTCCCCGCGGGACCCAGAGCCTCCGTCCGACACCGGGCGGGGGCTCTCGTACTTTCCCCGACGTGCACCGGGGCTGGATGGACCGCAAACGTCCCCTGCGCTACACAGGGGGCGCCGCGGTCGTCGTGCGGTGTGCGTTTCAGGGCGCCTCACCTGAGGGCTCAGAAGGCGTGCGCCGTGCATGGGCGCGTGTGGGACGTGTCGCGGGAGGGGTGTATCCCCGCGGGCCGGACGTCCCCGTGCCAGCCAGGCTGGCCGTGGGTTTCCAGGGAGACAAGGCATTGAGGACGTTTCGTTACAGGTCCCGCTCGGCGCTGTTGGCGCTCACGGTTTCACTGTCCGCCTGCCGTGAGGATGTTCCGCCGGCTCCGTCCATTGACGGTCCGAGGGAAGAGCAGTCCGTTCCGTACGTGTCCATTGACGGCATGGACAACGCGACCGGCTTCCTGCGGGGCACCATCCAGGGGCAGGGTGACATCAAGGCCGTGGAAGTCCACGTGGACGGCGTGCTGCTCGGCTGGGCCGAGGTGCACGGTGACCAGTGGCGCATCCAATGGCTGCCCGGCGCGAGGATGCACACCATCGAAGTGGTGGCGCATGACGGTTCGGGCACGCCGGCCCGCGTGTCGCTGGCGCTCCAGCCGTTGGACTTCGACACGCCGCACGCGCTCTATCAGTCCCCGTCCCTGCTGACGCTGCCCACGAGCGAGTCCGCGACGACGCGCTACACGCTGGATGGGTCGACGCCGACGGCCGACTCGCCTCGCTACACCTCTCCGCTGGTCCTGATGCGCTCACAGGGCGAGCCCGCGCCCCTGTCACTCATTCCCACGAATCCTCCGGAGACGCCGGTGGACTGGCGGTGGCTGCCGCCCCGCGGGCCGGTGAGCCGCGCCGCCGTGGTGCGGTTCCAGCAGTTCCAGGACGCCACGCCCGTGGGCGCCTCCGGCACGCGGAGCTATCTCATCGACAGCGCTCATGGCCCGTTGCCGGTGATGTCCCTGACGGTGGACGCGGAGCACTTCTTCGGCTTCGAGCACGGCATCTACGTCCCCGGGAGGATTCACGCGGAGGACCCCATGCCGGACTGGATATGGGGCAACGGCAACTATCACCAAGGCGGCAAGGACTGGGAGCGCCCCCTCCACGTGGAGTGGTTCGAGGTGGACGGCCAGCCGGTGATTTCGCAGGGGGCGGGCGTGCGCATCCACGGCTCGGGCAGCGCGGCGCTGCCGCACAAGAGCCTGCGCCTGTACGCGAAGGAGGACTACGGGCCGAAGTCGTTCCGCGCGGCGGTGTTCCCCGACGAGACGCTGGACGAGTACACGCGGCTCATCGTCCGCACGTCGGGCCAGGACCTGCTGTACTCCAAGATTCGCGACTGTGCGCTCCAGGGGCTGCTGCGGGAGACGGCGCTGCACCTGCAGGCCTGCCGCCCCACCGTCCTGTACCTCAACGGCGAGTACTGGGGCCTGCACGAGCTGCGCGAGCGGTATGACGAGTACTACCTCGCGTCGCGCCACGGCATCGACCGCAAGAAGGTGGCCATCCTGGAGCTGAACGGGGTGCTCGACACGGGCGAGGAGGGCGACGAGTCGCACTACCTGGCGCTGCTGGACTTCGTCCGGAACAACGACCTCTCGCTGCCGGAGAACCTGGCCCACGTGGAGTCGATGATGGATGTGGACGACTTCATCGACTATCAAATCGCGGAGATCTTCTTCGCGAACCCCGACTGGCCCCACAACAACGTCAAGTTCTGGCGCTACGTGGAGCCAGATGCCCAGGGGCCCGCCGCGAAGGACGGCCGCTGGCGCTGGCTGCTCTACGATTTGGACGGGGCCTTCCTGGGCGACGCGGATTACGACGCGCTGGCCCGGGTGCTGACGGATGAGACGCTCCCGGAGTGGTCCGTGGTGCTCATCCGCAAGCTGATGACGAACGCGGACTTCAAGAGCCGCTTCGTGTCGCGCTTCCAGTGGCACCTGGACAACACCTTCCGCGAGGAGCGCGTGACGGCGCACCTGGCGTCGCTGACCGACCTGGTCGCCGCGGAGATGCCCGCGCACATCGAGCGTTGGGGCTATCCGGTGTCCATGGAGTCATGGCGCTACTACGTGGACGCGATGCGTGACTACGCCACGCAGCGGCCCACGTCCGTGCGCCAGCACCTGGAAGCGGCGTTCGGTCCTTTCTAGGGCGCCGGCGCGGGCGGGGCGGGGGGGGCGCTGAAGTCCTCCAGCCCCGGCGCGGGCGGGGGCTGGGTGAAGTCCTCCAGCCCGGGCGCGGCGGGGAGGATGGCGTCCTCCACGCCTTCGAGGTTGAGCTTCATGGGCACCTGGAGCGTGGTGCCCAGCCGCAGCAGCAGCACGTCCGGCTCGATGCCCTTCTCCCCAATGGCCTGGGCCACCTCGCGCGCGGACAGGCCGTTGCCCTTGGCCCACAGCGCCTTGAGGAACTCGCCCGCCTGCGACGTGCGCCACCACGCGGGGCCGAAGCGCGCCTTGAGCTGCGCCTGGAGCTGGCCCGCCAGGAACCACGCGCGGAAGCTGTCCGCGGACTGGAAGAAGTCCTCCTGGTCCACGAGGTAGCGCTCGGTGTCCTCGTCCGTCATCGGGATGTCGTCGGTGCGCGACATGACCTCGCGGTACAGCGCCTTCGGGTCCGCTTCGACGCGGCGGTGCAGCTCCAACTGGTAGAGCAGCCGGCCCGCGGCGTGGCGGATGAGGTACAGCTTGTGCGCGCTGGACGCGGCCAGGTACTGCGCGCGCTGCTCGCCGCTGACGCCCGCGTGCTCCTCCAGCCACACCGGGTCCTCGGCCAGGTCCTCGAAGAGGGCGGAGTAGGCCTCGCCCACGGTGGGGTTGCCCAGGCGCGCCAGCTCGAAGCGCGTCTCCGTGGTGAAGGCCGCGTGCAGCGCGTGGCCGAACTCGTGGAGCACGCGCGCCTGGTGCAGCACGCCCGAGCCCGGCTTGAAGGAGATGCGCACGTCGGAGGGCACGCGGACCGCCAGCGCCAGCGGGCGCGGGCTCTTGGCCTTCACGTCCCGCGCGTCGATGGTGACGTTGGGCAGCTCCCCCAGGTCCAGGCCCATGCCCGACAGCGTCCCGTGGGCCTTGAGCAGGGATTCGCCCCTGGGGAAGGCGTCCTCCACCTCGCGCGAGCGGAACAGGCGGGGGATGTCCGCGCGGGTGATGTCCTTGAACGGCATGCCCAGCTCGCGCTGGCTCAGCCGCTCCATCACCACGCGGTAGGGGGCCTGCGTGGCCTGGAGGATTTCCTCCGCCAGCACGCTCAGCCGCCCCAGGTCCGCCTGCCGCAGCTCGCTGCCGAAGGCCTCGTAGGACGCGAAGCCCAGCTCGCGCACCAGCGCGTCCGCGCGCTCCTCGCGGCGGCGCAGCGTCTGGTTGAGCCGCTCAATCGCGGGCGTGGCCGCGGCGTACAGGGCCCGGCGCCGCGCCACCGTGCGCTCGTTGGCGAGCAGCCGCTCCAGGTCCCGGTAGCGCACGTCCTTGCCGTCCACGGGGAAGGTGAGGGACGCCTCCAGGTTGGCGGCCGCGTCGTTGAACTCGGCCAGCGCGTGGGACAGGTACTCGCCGGCGAAGTGCGAGTGCAGCGCGGTGAGGGCGCGCACCTCGCGGGCGTCGTCCGTGAGCTGGCGCAGCCGGTCGATTCTTCGGATGTTCTCGATGGTGAAGAGCGCCTCCTGTCCGGCGTAGGTGGCGGCGACGTCCACGTGGCGGCCCTCCGTCCAGAAGCCCCACACCAGGCGGCTCTGGGCTTCGAGGAGGGTTTCAGCCTTCGAGGACATGGCGCTGACGTCCGCCTCGAGCTGCTGCTGCTCGGAGAGGACCTGCCGGCCATCGGCGGGCGGGCCCTTGGGGCAGGCAGTGAGGCAGCAGGCGAAGGCCAGCAGCAGGGGAATCCTTGGGTGCATGTGGCTCCTCATGTTACTTGCGCGCTGCCCATGCCCAATCTTTCTCAATGGCGGGCCGCCCGGGGACGCCAGTCCCTCTACTCCGCCCTGCGACGTTTCTTCGCCGCCCATGGCTACCTGGAGGTGGAGACGCCGCTGCTCATCCCCACCCCGGGGATGGAGCCGCATATCAACGCGTTCGAGGCCGGCTTCATCCCGGAAACGGACGTGGGCTCCGCGCGGACGCTCTACCTGCACACCAGCCCCGAGTACGCCATGAAGCGGCTGCTCGCGGACGGGGCCGGGCCGTTGTTCCAGCTCTGCAAGGTGTTCCGGAATGGGGAGGTCTCCCCGACCCACAATCCGGAATTCACGATGCTGGAGTTCTACCGGCCCCACGCGGACTACCACGCCATCATGGAGGACCTGGAAGGGGCGCTGGCGGAGGCCGGCCGCGGCGCGACGGAAGGGGAGCCCGGGGCGGACCCGGCCTTCTTCACGCGCACCCCCTATGAGCGCCTGACGGTGCGTGACGCGGTGCTGCGCGCCACCGGGGTGGACCTCCGCCAGCACGCGGACGGCCCGTCGTTGAAGCGGGCGGCGGAGGCGGCCGGGGTGCGCACCGGGGACGCGGAGACGTTCGACGACGTCTTCTTCCACCTCTTCCTCCAGAAGGTGGAGACCGGCCTGGGCCACGAGCGGCCCACCTTCTTGATTGAGTACCCGGCCTCCATGGCGGCGCTGTCCCGGCTGAAGCCCGGTGACACCACGGTGGCGGAGCGGGTGGAGCTGTACGCCAAGGGCCTTGAGCTGGCGAACGGGTTCTCCGAGCTGACGGACCCCGAGGAACAGCGCGCACGATTGACAGAAGAACAGGCGCTCAGGCGCCAGCTGGGCCGGGCCGTGTATCCTCTGGACGAGCGGTTCCTTGACGCGGTAGGGCGAATGCCACCCTCGGCGGGCATCGCCGTCGGGCTCGATAGAATCCTGATGCTGCTGCTCGGGGTCCAGCGCATCTCGGACGTGCTCCTCTTCCCCGCCCACGAGTTCGTTTGATTCGCAAGCTCCTGCAGACGGCCTTTGCTGGAACGGCGGCGGTGGGCATCACCGGTGTGCTGTCTCCCGTGGTGTCGGCGCTGTCGCTGCGGGACGCCAAGGACGCGGACGGCTTGCTGGTGCTGTGGGCGCGCTCGGTGCTGGCGTCCGCGGGCGTGCGGCATGAGGTGGTGGGGCTCGAGAACCTCCCCACTGACACCCACGTCGTCTTCGCGAGCAACCACCAGTCGCACTACGACGCGCTGGTGAACTTCGCCCACATCCGCAAGCACACGCGTTACGTGGCCAAGGCGGAGCTGTTCCGCATCCCCGTCTTCGGGCCGGCGCTCCGGCGCGCGGGCAACATCCCGGTGGAGCGCACCGGCGGCGGGGGAGACAGGGCCCGTCTGTCGGAAGCCGTCACGGCGCTGCGGGAGCGGGTGAGCGTGCTCTTCTTCGCGGAGGGCACGCGCAGCACGGATGGGCGGCTGCGGCCGTTCAAGAAGGGCGCCGCGGCGCTGGCCATCCAGGCGGGCGTTCCGGTGGTGCCCCTGGCCGTGTCGGGAACGCGGCTCATCCTTCCCAAGGGGGGCCGGGCCGTGCGGTGGGGCCAGCGGGTGGCGCTGATGGTGGGCAAGCCCATTTCCACCCAGGGACTGACGATGCAGGACCGCGACGCGCTCACGCGCCAGTTGGAGGACGCGGTCGCAGAACTCTATGCCGAGGCCTGCAAGCGCTCGGGAGACACGCCATGAAGAAGCCAATCCAGACCACCTCCCAGGCGCACCCGTGGCACGGCATCACCCCGGGTGAGGACGCCCCCGAAATCGTCACCGCGTACATCGAAATCGTCCCCACGGACGCGGTGAAGTACGAGCTGGACAAGGAGTCCGGCATCCTCAAGCTGGACCGGCCGCAGCGCTTCAGCAGCCAGTGCCCCACGCTCTACGGCTTCATCCCGCAGACGTACTGCGACGAGCTGGTGGCGAAGCGCTGCGCCGAGCGCACGGGCCTGAAGGACATCAAGGGCGACGGGGACCCCATCGACATCTGCGTGCTGACGGAGAAGGTCATCTCCAGCGGCAACCTGCTGGTGCGCGCGATTCCCATCGGCGGCTTCCGCATGGTCGACGGCGACGAGGCCGACGACAAGATCATCGCGGTGCTGGAGTCCGACCTGGTGTACGGCGAGCTGCAGCACATCGCGCAGCTCCCGCGCGCGCTGCTCGACCGCCTCAAGCACTACTTCCTCACCTACAAGCAGATTCCCGGTGAGGGGAAGCGCAGCGTGGAGATCGCCGAGGTCTACGACCAGCCGGAGGCGCTCGAGGTCATCAAGCGCAGCATGAAGGACTATGCGCGCCTCTATGGCCCGCAGGTCACCACGACGGCGCGCTCCGGCCGCGCGCGTGGCGCGGCGGTGGAGGCGAAGATCGCCAGGCCCGCGAAGCCCAAGGCGAAGGCGGCGCGCAAGTCCCGCGCGTCCTGAGCCGGCTCAGCGGACCTCGACCAGCCGCACGCGCTTGTAGATGCGGCGGTCCAGCGGAAGGCGGGCGTCGATGAAGCCGAGCGCTTCGTCGAACTCGAAGCTGAAGGTGGGGACGGGCGGGCTGATGGAGATGAGCAGCTCGAACTCCCAGACACTGGTGAGCCGCGAGCGGCCGCCCACGGCCTCGTCCGGCGGCGGGGGCAGCTTCTCCGCCATGGCGCGCACGTCCTTGAGGGCCTCCTTGTCGACCTGGGGCTCGTGGCTGGGCTCCAGGAGGTGCACGTCCACGAGGTTCCCCTTCGTGTCCTGGATGACGCGGATGAGGGCACGGCGCGTGGTGCGGAACTCCTGGCGCATCTGCTGGCGCAGCTCGCGGCGGGCATTGAGCGTGGGGTCTCCGGCCGTGCTGAGCGGCCTGCGCCGGTCCTCGCCCGGGCCATTCTTCGCGGCGAACGAGCCCGACGCGCCGTAGTCCGACGCGCGCTCCATCCAGATGCGCGAGTACGCGCGGCCGCGCTCCATGCCCATGTCGAAGTAGCCCTGGAGGCCGTGCTCCTTCACGGCGCGGTCGGCGTCCCACGCCTTCATCAGCGCCTTGCCGAGCTGTCCGTAGTACGGGTGCACCAGCCCGCGCTCCACCCGGCCTCGGCCCACGCTTTCGGACACCAGCTCCTCCACCAGGGCCTGGGCCGACGGCGGCGCCCGCGGGTCCACGACGCCGCCGTCGAGCTCCGCCGCCACGCCGTGGTGCGCTCCTGGAAGCGCGGTGACCTGACGGGCCGCGAGCAACAGCCGCGAGCCCGGGGCGGCGTTGGCGCGGGGAATGTCCGTGGGAGGTGTGCCCGCCAGGGGCGCGTCCGCGAAGCGGGGGCTTGCCGGCGCCGTGTCGGGAACCTCCGCGTCACGTGCAGGCTGCGCGTCCGCCTGGGCGACGGGCGTGTCGTGCGCGAACTGGGGACTCTCGTGGGCAGGCGCTGGGTCGCGCTCCAGCGGCGGAGTGCCGGTGGCCCTGGGCGGCGAGGTGGGTTCCGGAGGAGGCTCCGCGGCCCGCGCGGGTGGTGCCTCCGCCACCTCCACGTCGACCCATTCAAGGGCCGGTGGCACGTCAGGCGGAGGTGGCCGCGTGACGGGCTCCCCCCTGCCCTCCAGGGCCAGCCACAGGAGCCCATGCACGCCCAGGCTCGCGACGAGCGCTGGCAGCAGGCGTCTGGTGGGCTCACGGGGCATGCGCCTCCATTTAACCCCGCTTTCAAGTCATGCCCGGGGAATCCACGAGGGGTGATTAGGAAACGCAACCCTGACGCGTTTACTCTTCACGACATCGGAGGAAGGACCCCAGGATGTCGACCTCGCTGCTCGCGACGGATGGCTACAAGTTCAGCATGGCGGAGGCTGGCTGGCCGCTTCGTCGGGAAACGTTCTACTACTCGCACCGGCGGGGGGGGCTCCAGGTGATGCCGCTCGACGTGGCGGCCTTCGTCCAGTCGCTCATCCCGGAGCCCAGGGCGGAGGACTACGACTACCTGGGCCGGTACGACTATGAGATGGGCGTGGGGTTCAAGGCGGCCATCCTCCGCCGTGAGAAGCTCAGCATCCGCGCCATCCCCAAGGGCGCGCTCTTCTACCCGCGCGAGCCCATCCTCACGCTGACGGGCCCGTCGGCGCTGGTGTCCTGGGTGGAGCCGCTGCTGCTCCAGCTCAACTTCCGCATCCAGGTCGCCACCCTGGCGCTGTCGGACCGGGACGCGCTGGCCCGCGCGCTGGCCACCGTGACGTGCGACGCGCAGAAGGCCATCGCGCTGGAGACGCTCGACGCGGTGGGCGTGAAGGCGGTGCCCATCACCGTGGACGCTGAGGGCTACGCCAAGCGCGTCTTCGCCACCGTCAAGGAGTTGGTGGACATCGTCGAGGACCCGTCCCGCATCTTCGAGGTGGGCCTGCGCGCGGCCACCTGTCTGGAGCAGCACGAGTTGGCGCTGCGAAGCTGCAAGGACGCTGGCGTCACGCGCACCTCCAACGTGGACGGGGCCGCGAAGCTGGGCATGGCCCCAGTGGGCACCATGGGGCACGAGCACATCCAGCGCTATGGCTCGGATGAGGCCGCGTTCCGGGCCATGCGCGAGCGCCGGCCGCAGCGCTCCAGCTACCTGCTGGACACCTTCGACACGCTCACGTCCGGAATCCCCGCGGCCTTCCAGCTCATCCAGGAGGAGCCCGGCAACAACGACTCCATCCGCTTCGACTCCGGCAACAAGAAGCTCCAGTACCTCTACGCGGTGACGCGGGCGCGGGACCTGGGGATTCGCCCCGTCAACATCCTGGAGGACGGACTGGACGCGGAGGCCACGCGGGAGTTCGAGGAGCTGCGGCGGCAGGTGGGCTGGGAGCCGTCGGCCCAGTTCTACGGCTACGGCGGTCACATCGTCGCGCGGACCATGGACTGCCCGCTCACCCGGGACAAGGTCGCCGCCATCTACAAGCTGTCGCGCACGGGCAACACGCCGGTGATGAAGTTCGGCAACGAGCTGGCCGAGGGCAAGAAGAGCATCCCCGGCGAGCCCGTCCTCTTCCGCCGCCGCCATGGCTCGGGGCCCATCGGGCTGGTGGGCCAGGTGGGCGAGCCCGTCCCGGACGGCTACATCCCACTCATGGAGAGCGCGCCGGAGACTCCGTCGCTGGTGGGGGCGCGGGAGCCGGCGGCCGAGGCGCGCGTGGCCTACACCGCCGCGACGCAGGCGCTGGTGGATGCGCTGCACCGCCGCCACTTCCCCCAGCAGCAGCGCTGAGGCCGAGATGCCCTTACCCATTCCCCGCTTCCACGAGGACGCCCGCGTCAGCCAGCTCTTCCTGGAGCGTGGCGCGGAAGTGGCGGAGGAGGCCCTCCGCTACGTGGCGGAGCACCGCCTCCGCCCCGCGCGCGAGGACGCGACGCGCATCGCCGCGTTCGGTATCGACGTGCAGGTGGCCTTCTGCACGCCGGGCGCCAGTCTCTTCGTGCCCGGCGCGGTGGAGGACACCCAGCGCACGCTGCGCTGGCTCTACGCGAACCTGGACCGGGTGACGGAGCTGGTGTTCTCGCTAGACACCCACCGGGCGTTCCACGTGTTCCATCCGTCCTGGTGGCGGGACGCGGAGGGCCGGCCGCCGCCGCCGCTCACGGCCATCACCGCGTCAGACGTGCGCTCCGGCCGGTGGCGGGCCACGCGCTCCCACGAGGAGAGCCTGGCCTACTGCGAGCAACTGGAGGCCAGCGGCCGGTACGTGCTCACCGTCTGGCCCTTCCACGCGATGCTGGGCGGCCTGAGCCACGCGCTGGTGCCGTCCGTCTTCGAGGCGAGCCTCTTCCACGCCCTGGTGCGCGACGTGCCCACGCACTTCGAGCTGAAGGGGGAGCACCCGCTCACGGAGAACTACTCCGTGCTGTCGCCCGAGGTGACGGAGGTGAAGGGGCAGCAGGTCGGGGCCTTCAATACGCGCCTCTTCGAGCACCTGATGTCCTTCGACCGCGTCTACGTGTTCGGCCAGGCCAGCTCCCACTGCGTGCTGAACACGCTGCTGGACCTGCGGCGTCACATTGAACGGACGGACCCGTCGAAGATGGGCCGCATCCACATCCTGGAGGACGCCATGAGTCCGGTGCCGGCGCCCCCCCTGGCGCCGCTGCCCGCCTCGCTGGACTTCCCCCGGCTGGCGAAGGAGGCCCTCCGGGACTTCCAGGCGGCGGGGATGCGGGTGGTCCGGACCTCGGACCCGCTGGAGGGGTAGCCGGGGCGGCATTCCGAGCGAGTGCGCCCACGTACCCCGCGTGTGGTAGAATCTCCCGTTCGTTCCCGGCGAGGCTGGGGACCTCCGCGTCGGTGAAGGGGGAGTCATGGCCGCTCAGTTCAATCCGCCTGCGTTCACGGTGCAGCTCGGCGCGCATGGCGCCGAGGCGCTGAGCGTCTCGGGCATTTCGGGCACCGAGGCGTTGAGCCACCTGTTCGACTTCCGGGTGGACTTCTTCGCGAAGGATGGCGAGCCCATCGCCACCAGCGAGCTGCTGGAGCAGGACGCGCTGCTGACGCTGGCCATCCGCGACAGCGCGCCGCGCTACGTGCATGGCTGGGTGCGCGAGGTGGAGTCGCTGGGAATGAAGACGGGCCGCCGCCGCTACCGGGCGCACGTGGTGCCCCGGCTGTGGCGGCTCACCCAGCACCACCGCAGCCGCATCTTCCAGCAGAAGTCCGTGCCGGACATCCTCAATGCCGTCCTGGGCGAGGCGGGCGTGAAGACGCGGCTGGCCTTGTCCGGCAGCTACGCCCCCCGCGAGTACTGCGTGCAGTACCGGGAGAGCGACTTCGCCTTCCTCAGCCGCCTCATGGAGTGGGAAGGCATCTTCTACTTCTTCGAGCACGCCGAGGACGGGCACACGCTGGTGCTGGGAGACAAGCCCAGCGCGCACGCGCCCCTGCCGCAGGGCCTGCAACTGCCGCTGCGCCCCAGCCTGGGCAAGGAGGTGGTGGAAGGTGAATACCTCTCCGCGCTGGAGGTGGTGCACCGGCTGCGTCCCGGCGCCGTGCACCTGAAGGACTTCGACTTCGAGAAGCCCAGCCTGGACATCTCCGGCAAGGCGCAGGCGCCCGAAGGTGTCACGGAGCTGGAGCTCTACGACTACCCGGCGGGCTACGTGGCGCCGGGCGTGGGCAAGGCGGCGACGAACGTGCGCACGGAGGCTGCCAGCATGGGCGGGCGCACGCTGATGGGACAGGGCGTGGCGCCGCGCCTGACGCCCGGGTACCTGCTGGAGGTGCAGTCGCCGGAGGACGGCACCTTCGCGGGCGAGTACCTGGTGACGGAGGTGGTGCATTCGGGCACGCAGCCGGACGTCAGCGCGGGCAGCGAGGCGATTCAGGGCCTGTACCGCAACCAGTACCAGTTGTTGCCCAAGGCGGTGCCCTTCCGGCCCCGGCGCCTGACGCCCCTGCCGCAGCTGGCGGGCCCGCAGACGGCCACGGTGGTGGGCCCCGCGGGCGAGGAGATTCACACCGACGAGCACGGGCGCATCAAGGTGCAGTTCCACTGGGACCGCGAGGGCAAGCGGGACGAGAAGTCCTCGTGCTGGGTGCGGGTGGGCCAGCCGTGGGGCGGGCCGGCCTGGGGTGACGTGTGGCTGCCGCGCATTGGCCAGGAGGTGGTGGTGCGCTTCCTGGAAGGCGACCCGGACCGGCCGCTGGTGGCGGGGGCCGTCTACAACGGGACCAACACGGTGCCGTATGGCCTGCCTGGGGAGAAGACGAAGTCCACGCGCAAGAGCGCGTCCAGCCTGGGCAGCGACGGCTTCAACGAGGTCCGAGTCGAGGACGCGGCGGGCCAGGAGGAGGTCTTCACCCACGCGCAGAAGGACGAGGACCTGCTCACGGAGAACGACAAGGACCAGCAGGTGACGGGCTTCGAGGACCTGCTGGTGAAGAAGGACCGTGAGCGCACGGTGGAGGGCAACCAGGAGCTGCGCGTGGGGTTGGACGACGTGGGCGTCGTGGAGCAGAACCAGACGTTGCTGGTGCAGGGCAACCGCGCCACCCGGACGACGCTGTCCCACGACGAGGAGGTGGAGGGGAACCAGACGATGACGGTGGGGGGCAACCTCACCGCGCTGGTGCTCCAGGGCGCCATGGAGAACGTGGGCGCCGCGAAGGCCACCACCATTGGCGGCGTCTACAGCGTCAACGTGGCGCTGGCCTACAACGAGGCCACCGGCGGCGCGCGCGGTCTGGAGGTCGCCGCCGCGCACACCGAGCACGTGCTGGGCTCGCGGCAGGAGACGGTCGCCAAGGACAAGACGGTGGACGTCGGCCAGGACTGGGACTTGCGCACCAAGGGCCAGCTCACGCTGACCATCGGCAAGGACTGGGAAGAGGACATCGGGAAGACCACCGGCATCTACGTCACCGAGGCCATGGCGGGCCTGGCCAAGAAGTTCGAGCTGAAGGCGGACACCTTCTCGCTGCTCGTCGGTGACAACCTCATCTTGAAGATGGAGAAGTCCGGCAAGGTGACCTTCGCCCTCAAGACGCTCACCGTCGACGGCAAGGAAGTGAAGATCAAGGGTGGCAAGGTGAAGATGGAGGCGGCCGGTTCGCTCAAGAGCGACTCGCGTGAGGCGAAGGAGCTGGAGCACCTCAAGGACCCGGACCCCGTCAACGTCGAGTTCAACCTCAAGGGCGTGGACGGCAAGCCCATCAAGGATCAGCCCTTCGAGCTGCACATGCCCGACGGAAGCATCAAGAAGGGCCGCGTGGACGGGAGCGGGAAGGGCGTGGTGGAGAAGGTGCCGCCCGGCGACTACCGCATCGTCTTCCCAGAGATGTCAGGCCGCATCAACAAGGGTTCCTGAGCCGTACCTGCCCGCGCGGGCACACGCGCCATTTCGGATAGGCCAGCGATGGAAACGTACGTCGTCAAGGACGGGGACTCCCCCGACTCAATCGCGCAGAAGTACGGGTTCAAGGACTGGAAGCTCATCTACGAGCATCCGGACAACGGGGGCCTGCGCGCCACGCGCGGCGCCAATGAGGTGAAGGCGGAGGACCGGGTCATCATCCCGGACATGCCGGAGAACCAGGTGTCCGCCGGCGGGCCGCAGAACCTCATCGCCACGTCGGGGACGCCGCTCACGCTGCCGCCCGTCCACTTCGACGCGCACATGCACATCATGAGCGGCAACTGCACGCCCATGCCCGCGCTGGTGCAGATGATGAAGGACAAGGGCCTGGGCTTCCTCATCGGCACGGGCACCAGCCGCACCAAGATCAACCGCCTGGGCTTCTGGGCGGCGAAAATCCCGTTCGCGCCCGACATCGGGGATGTGTCCCACCGCGACACGCACCGCATTGGCGAAGAGGCCGTGCGCTCCAATGACAGCCTCGCCCAGGACCGGACGGGCTACGCCGCGGATGGCATGGGCAACGTGGAGGAGTACACCATCCCCGCGCCCCTGCGGGCCTATGCGTCCACGCAGGGCCACGCGGAGGCCAGCGCTTCCTACATGGGCATGTCCATCGTCCTCACCATGGACATGGACTACTGCCACCTGGCTGGCTACCAGGGCGACCCCATCTACAGCGAGGAGGAGACGGAGTCCGGGCCCGGCATCACCTACCGCTGGCGCACGAAGTCCGACGACCTGGGTGAGAAGATTGTCGCGAAGTCCGACGAGGCGGACCTCCACGAGACGTGGAGCCGGCAGCTCCGGCACACCGAGCAGGTGACGGCGGAGCACCCCTTCCGGCTGCTGCCGATGTATCACTTCGAGCCGCGCCGCTTCATCAAGAACGGCGACAAGGCCGCGCCCTTCAAGAAGGTGGTGACGGCCTCCCAGGCCGCGCCCTACATCGGCTTCAAGATGTACAGCCCGCAGGGCTACATGCCGAAGGAGCGCCACGCGCCGGCGAAGGACATCCTGAGCTGGTTCTTCTCGGAGTGCGCGTCGAAGGACATCCCGCTGATGACCCACTGCACGCCGTCGGGCTTCTACACGCACGAGCGGCGCTTCTACCTGGACCATGAGCCGGACGAGGCCATCCGGAAGGACCCGAAGTACTGGCCCTCGCAGGAGGCCATCGCCGCCGCGGACGCGAACATCACCAAGGCGCGCGACTACGTGACGGAGCTGGAGGCGAGCTGGAGGAGCCACATCCCGCTGGTGCTCCGCCGCGCGCGCAACGGCGTGGAGGACGCCATCGAGGCCAAGGAGAAGCTGCTGAATCCGGGCCGGATGCGCTACTTCTACGAGAACTACGTGCACCCGGAGGCGTGGCGCCCGGTGCTCAATGACAACCCGAAGCTGCGCTTGTGTCTGGCGCACTTCGCCAGCGACGGCACCTTCTGGGACTTCCGCAAGGGGCTCACCGTCAAGCAGGACAGCCAGAAGGTCCAATACGACAAGAGCTGGATTGGCTCCATCGTCGAGCTGTGCGACGAGTTCCCCAACTTCTACACGGACATCTCCTATCTGGACTTGATGGAGAAGCAGAAGTGGAAGCTGCTCGCGGAAATCCTCAAGTCCAGTCCGTGGATGCTGAAGAAGGTCATGTTCGGCACCGACTGGTACATGATTACCGCCGAGCCCGTGGAGTACGCGGCCTGGTACAGCCGGACGATTCGCGGGCTGGAGTTCATCCAGAAGGAGCTGCCGACGCAGGTGAACCTCTTCACCCAGTTCGCCATCGTCAATCCCATGCGCTACTACCGCATGATGGAGGTCGCCCCGAAGATGAAGGAGGGCCTCAAGGCGCTCCAGGAGAAGCTCAAGGTGACGGGCGCTCCGGTGGACAAGCTCGAGGACAACTTCACGACGCTGATGCGCCTGCAGCACCCGCTGGAGCAGATTGACAAGGCGGGCGGGCTGGCCAGCGGCCCCATGCTGTTCTCCGCGACCACGAAGGCGAAGTAGGAGCGCCCGCCCATGGAGCCCAACAAGGACCCCTTCCTGCTGACGCCCGGGCTGCCCGCGCCCGCGGCGCCCGTGCGTCAGGCCTCGCCGTTCCCCTGGAACGAGGTGGCGCTCGTGTTTCCGGCGCCCGTGCCGGATTCGGTGGCGGTGCTCACGCTGAATGACAAGCTCTGGCGGCTGGAGCTGTCCGGCCCCGAGGTGCGCCGCGTCGAGGTGGACGACGAGTACCTGGAGCAGGTGTCCGGGGGCGAGCTGCACGCGATGCTGCCGCCGTCACCCACGCACCTGGCGTACCTCCAGACGCGGCGGCTGGTGCTGTACGACCTCAAGTGGCAGTTGGCCAAGACGTGGTCCATGGCCGGGCGCCTGGAAGAGGTGGCCAGCCGCGGCGCCTGGGTCTCCCACACACCGCAGGTGGTGGCGGTGGAGCTGGAGGACACCACGCACTACGTCACCGAGGACCGCATCGACTTCCGGCTGCGCACCTGGCGGCTGGACGGCGACAAGCGCGTGCAGCAGGGCTCGCTGGAGCTGGGCTCCGTCGTCGGCGCGGTGAAGTGGGACGCGGGCGCGGGGCTGGTGGCGGTGCAGAAGCCCGGCGCGCCGCTGGAGCTCTACGGGCCGGATTTGGCCAAACCCCAGCCGGAGCACCCGCTGGCGCTCGCGCTGCGCAAGCTGGCGGTGGATGGCCTCACGGTGCAGTCGCTGCGTCTGCATCCCTCGTTGCCGGTGGCGCTCGTGGCCCTGGGCCGTGACGTGGCGCCGAAGCGGGAGGAGGGCAAGGAGAAGCCCGAGGACCCCGGCATCTGGCGCGTGTCGTGGGAAGGCGCGCCCGCGGTGACGGTGCGGCTGGCGCGTTATGCGTCGGGCGAATCGGTGACGCTGGGCTCGCTGTCACCCGAGGGCGACTGGCTCTACTACCGCGTGCTGAACAGCGCGGGCCGCGACCCGCACCTGTACGTGCAGCAGGTGGGCGCGGCCTTCAAGCCGCCCCTGGCGCTGGGCGCCGTCCCGGAGAAGGGCGCGGCGCTGCTGTGGACGGGCGGGGCGCCGTCGCTCGTCATGTATGACGGGACGAAGGACGCGCTGGTGCACTGGAAGCTGGCGGGCGCGGCACCGGCGAAGCCCGGCTCGAAGTGACGGCCCAGCTCAGCGTCCCTTGAGGCGCTGGGCGGCCCACCGTGCGGCGGCCTCGCACAGCACCTTCGAGGCCGCTTCGCCCGGCTGGGCGTGGGCGCTCAGCTCCACCACCTCGTGGAAGAGGTCCAGCGCCAGGCCCTCATCCCGCCGCACCTGTCCGGCGAAGAGCACCACCGGCGTGCCTTGCTCGCGGGCCATCCGCGCGAGGCCGCCCGGGCCCTTGCCCAGCGCCGTCTGACGGTCGAAGCGGCCCTCGCCGGTGAGCACCACGTCCGCCATCAACACGCGCCGCTCCAGGCCCAGCGCGCGTGACACCAACTCGTAGCCGGGCACCAGTCGCGCGCCCGCGAGCGCCTGCAGGCCAAAGCCGAAGCCGCCCGCCGCGCCCGCGCCGGGCCAGCCCGCGGACGTCTCCCCCAGCACCGAGGCAGCGTGTGCCAGTGCCGTCTCCAGGGCTTCCACGCCGGCCGCGTCCGCGCCCTTCTGCGGACCGAAGAGTCGCGCGGCTCCGACTGGCCCCAACAGGGGAGACGTGACGTCCGTGGCACCCAGCAGCTCCACGGCGCCCAGGCGGGGATGACGGCCACTCGCGTCCACGCGGGCGAGCTGGGCCAGCGCCGCGCCTCCCGGGGCAAGCGGCTGTCCCCGCGCGTCCAGGAAGCGGAAGCCCAGGGCGTTGAGGGCCCCCGTGCCCGCGTCCGTGGTGGCGCTGCCGCCCAGGCAGACGATGAGGCGCTCGCAGCCCGACTCCAGCGCCGCGTGCATCAGCTCGCCCGTGCCGTAGGTGGACGCCTTCAGGGCGTCGCGAGCCTCGGGCGCCAGCAGCGACAGGCCGGACGCGGCGGCCATCTCCACCACCGCGGTGCGTCCGTCCTCCACCAGGGCCCAGTGCGCTTCCACGGGCGCGCCCAGCGGCCCACGCACCACCTGTTGACGACGCTCGCCACGCAGGCCCGCCAGCAGCGCCTCCACGGTGCCCGGCCCGCCATCCGCGAGCGGCGCCACGTCCAGCACCACTTCCGGCGAGGACTCGCGGAGGCCGCGAGCCATGGCTTCGGCCGCCTCCGCGGCGGACAGCGTTCCCTTGAATTCTTGCGGTGCGACGAGCCAGCGAGGAGCAATCACGATGAAAGGTTCGGCGCTTTCCGAGGTGTCCAGGGAACTCCAGAAGGCCAGGGGACCCGTACCGCGTCCTTCACCTGCGAGAGCCCCCACCCCTGGCATACCACTCCCCGCGCCATTCCCACTCCTGGGGTCATGCGTGTTTCAACACTTCTATGTATCAACGGGGCGTTCGCGCCTTGAATTCCTGCCTAGGCTTGAATTGAAAAGATGCAATTCAAGCTTTCGTGGTCGCACGCCAGGCCTCCGCATGCCAGTCCAACAGGGGGCGCGGAGCCTTCAGCGAAGGGGCCACGCGCTGGGACACACGCTCCAGCCGCTCCAGCAGGGTGGCCACCGTCTCCGCCGGTTGGCGTGAGGGGCCTTGGATGCGCTGGCAGAAGAAGGTCCGGCAGCCGAAGGGCCGGTCCGCGTACACCGAGCAGCGCAGGCCCGTGGCGTCCAGGTAGGGGCAGCCGCCGTCCGCGCGGGGCGGGGGCAGCGGGCGGCCTCGGGACAGCAGCTCCCATTCGGGCTGCCACAGCCAGGGCTGGCGCTTCGTGACGGCCAACTGGCAGCACTCGCCGCTGGCCGGGCAGGAGTAGGGGGCGTAGGCCGCGTCCGCCTGGCGGTAGACGGCGCGCACTTCCTTCAGCGCGCGCTCCCGTTCGCGGGTGCCCCCCAGGGGCGCGTCGTCCTCCTCGTCGTCCCAGTCCCGCGTCCGCATGGGCGTGGCCTCAAAGCACCCGGAGCACGAAGCACTTCAGGTAGCGCGTCTCGCGCAGGTTGAGCAGCACGGGGTGGTCCCGGCTGGCGCCGCGGCGCTCGATGATTTGCACGCGGCGGCGGGCGTCCGCGGCGGCGGAGGCGAGCATGTCCTCGAAGGCCTGTTCGTCCACGTGGTACGTGCAGCTGGCGGTGATGAGGATGCCGCCGGGCCGCAACAGCTGGATGGCGCGGAGGTTGATTTCCTTGTACCCGCGCACCGCGGCGGGGATGGCGTCCTTGTTCTTCGCGAAGGAGGGCGGGTCCAGGACGATGGTGTCGAAGTGCTTGCCGTCGTCCACCGCGTCGCGGAGGTAGTCGAAGGCGTTGGCCACCACCACGTCCAGGTTGCTCAGCTTGTTGGCCGCCGCGTTCTCCCGCAGCTGCGCCGAGGCCGCCTCGGAGATTTCAATCGCCGTGACGTGCCGGGCCCGCGTGGCGAGCTGGAGCGCGAAGCCGCCGACGTAGGAGAAGCAGTCCAGCGCCTCGCCGTGGGCGTAGTGCGCGGCCATGACGTGATTCTCGCGCTGGTCCAGGAAGGCGCCCGTCTTCTGGCCCTCCAGCAGGTCCGCGCGCATCTTCACCAGGCCCTCGTCGAAGGACACCGGGCCGGGGTGTTCGCCGCGCAGCACGCCCTTCTCCGGGGTGAGGCCCTCCAGGTTGCGCACGCCGACGTCGGAGCGGTTGATGATGCCGCGCGGGTTGAACTGCGCCTGGAGCAGGTCGGCGATGAGCGCCTTGCGCTGCTCCATGGCGGGGACCAGGAACTGCGCGCTGAGGTAGTCGCCGTAGCGGTCCACCACGAGCCCGGGCAGGCCGTCCGCCTCGCCATGCACCAGCCGGTACGTCCGCTCCCCCGGGAGTGCCAGCTGGCGCAGCCGGTCCGCGGCCAGGAGCCGCTCACGGAAGAAGTCCGCGTCCACCGCGACGTCGTCGAAGGAGAGCCAGCGCAGGGAAATCTTCGAGTGCTTCGAATAGAAGGCCTTGCCCAGGAACCACCCCCGGGTGTCCGTCACGCGCACCACCTCGCCGCCGGGCAGCCCGGGGTCTCCATTGAGGTCCGCGCGGTAGATCCACGGGTGGCCGGCCTGCCAGCGCTCCACGCCGCGGCGCAGCAGCGACACCTGGGGGAGGCCGTCCGGGCCCAGCTCGGGCGAGCTGCGGTCCGGGGCGGGCTTCTCCGGGCGGGCGTGGGGACGGCCCCGGCCC
>NZ_JABXEO010000077.1:0-43677 GCF_013372585.1 Myxococcus sp. AM010 | reverse complement strand
GTGCGGGTTGGGTTGTTTGTATTTTATTGCGTCCAGCCCAGACGCGGATGCGTCCCGTGGGACGCGGACGATGTATGGGGTTTTGGCTAGGGCCGCCGGGCGATGCCTCGCGAGGCTAGGTGGCCACCGCCCGTGTCGCGGTGGCCACCAGGGTCTCGCCTGACTACTTGGTGAAGGAGATGGGCCCGTTGGACAGCGTGCCGTTGCCCGCGCCGTCCGCGGCGCGCACCCGCACGTAGCGCCCGCCGCCGCTCAGGCCGGTGAGGTCATATGGGGAAAAGCGGACCGTTGGAGAAAGTAGGGGAAGGGGTGAACCAGCACGCAGCGACGATGAACGGCGTCCGAGCGGTCCTTTCCTTTCTGCCGCCTATTCTATTCCTTCGGCATCACAACAAATTCAAATCGAGGCCTGGGAATGACTCAAGTCGAGAAAGGCGCGTGTGTGGCCTGGGGCGCACGTCGGCGTCTGGCTTCAGGCGGTGACGCCCACGCCCACCGGGCAGCTCACGCCGGTGCCGCCCAGGCCGCAGTAGCCCCCCGGGTTCTTCTCCAGGTACTGCTGGTGGTAGTCCTCGGCGTAATAGAAGGGCGGCGCGGGGAGCAGCTCGGTGGTGATGGCGTCGAAGCCCCGGGCCGCGAGCGCCTTCTGGTACGCGTCCCGGCTCGCCTCGACGGCGCGCTGCTGGGCCTCGCTGGTGAAGTAGATGCCGGAGCGGTACTGCGTGCCCACGTCGTTGCCCTGGCGCATGCCCTGCGTCGGGTCATGGCTCTCCCAGAAGACGCGCAGGAGCTGCTCGAAGGACACCTTCTTCGGGTCGAAGACGACGCGGACGACTTCGTTGTGGCCGGTGAGGCCGCTGCACACCTCGCGGTAGGTGGGGTTGGGCGTCAGGCCTCCGGCGTATCCCACCGCCGTGCTGTACACGCCGGGCGTCTGGTAGAACTTCCGCTCCGCGCCCCAGAAACACCCCAGGCCGAAGTAGACCTCCTCCAGGCCTTCCGGCACGGGGCCCTTGATGGGTGTGCCCAGCACCTCGTGCTTCTCCGGGACGGGCATCACGTCCGAGCGGCCCGGCAGCGCCTCCTCCGGGGTCGGAATCCTCGGCTTCTTGGTCGGATTGAAGAACATGTCCCAGGCATAGCGGCCCGCCGGGCGCGATTCACCCCTAGAAGAGGCAGGCGTGCGGGCATGGGGTGGTAGGCCGTCCCACCTGCCGCGCTGCTTCAGGTGCTCCCGAGCGTCGTGAGGGTGCGGGGCCAGTGGACGGTGAAGGTGGTGCCCTGGTTCCGGTTGGAGCGGACCTCCACGCGGCCCCCGTGTGCGCCGACAATCTGGCTGACGATGTAGAGGCCCAGGCCCAGGCTGCGCTTCTTCCTCGCGATGTCCTGCGGTAGCGCGCTCACGGGCATGCTCTTGAACGGGTTGAAGATGCTCGGCATCAGCTCGGCCGCAATCGGCTCCCCGGTGTTGTGGACCTCCAGCACCACCTCACGCGCCTCTCCGCGCACCGTGACACACACGGGCCTGTCCTCCTGGCCATGCTGGAGGGCGTTGGCCACCAGGTTGCCCAGCACCTGCGACACCCGGTCCGGGTCCCAGTTCCCCTGGGTGTCTCCGCTCGCCTCGAGCCTCAGCGTGCGCTCCGGGGCGCTGACTTGGAGCTCCTCCAGCGTCGCCTGGCACACCTCCGCGAGGTCCATGGGCTGGCGGGCCACGGGAAGCCCCCCGCCCAGGCGGGTGCGGGCGAAGTCGAGGATGTCCGTAATCATGCGCCCCATGCGCGCGGTGGCCTTGCGGATGCGGTCCACGGCGCGGCGCTCGGGCGGCGCCAGGTCATCGGACCGCGTCAACTGGAAGGCCGAGGCGTTGATGGCGTTGAGCGGGTTGCGCAGGTCGTGTCCCAACACCGCCATGAGTTGTTCCCGGAAGTCCACCGCCCGCTGGAGCACGGCCTCGGCCCGCTTGTGGTGGGTGACATCCACCACCGTGCAGCTCAAGCCCAGCACCCCCTGGTCGGGCGTGCGGACCGGGTGGAAGCTGGCCTGCCACGTCCGCAGGTCTCCGGGGTTGGTGAACTCGAACGCGTCCACCGGCTCACCTGTCTCAATCATGCGGCGGAACATGGGCTCGAACATGCCCACGGCCGTCACGGGCGCCATCTCCTGGAAGCGGCGGCCCAGGTGGGCTTCCGGCGAGTGGCAGTTGATGTCCGCCATGGCCTGGTTGACGCGCACGAAGCGCAGGTCCCGGTCCAGCAGGGCGATGCCCATGGGCGTGGAGGCCAGCAGCGCGTCCAGCTGTGCCAGTGAGCGCTGGGCGTCCGCGTGGGCCTGACGCTCGCGGGCCTGGAGCCGGTCATGCACCAGGTACGCGGTGGTCCGCTGCGCCATGGTCCGGAACAGGAGGGCGTCCGGCTCGGAGAAGACGAAGGTGGTGCGCGAGCTCATGTACGCGATGCCCAGGAGTTGGTCGCCGTCCAGCAGCGGCACGCCGTAGACGGCGCGCAGCCCTTCCTGCTTCAGCGCGGGCAGCGCGATGCGCGGGTCCGTGGACGCCGAGCGCAGTGCCAGCGGCTGGCGCTGGCGGGCCACCTCGCCCGCGAAGCCCTCGTCCAGCTTCAATGCCGCGCCGAGTGTCTCGTCCGCGCCCAGGCCCACCGCGGCGCGCACCACCAGCGCGTCCCCCTCCACCAGCAGTAGCGCCGCCGAGTCCACCGAGAGCGCGGACTCCACCAGGACGGAGAGCAGCCGCGAGGGGAGGCCGGCCATGGAGGGGCTCTCCAGCGCGGCCTGCGTCATCCGGTCCAGGGCCTGGAGGATGCGCTGCCGTCCCTGGGAGAAGGACGTCATCGTCCGGGTGACAATCCGGTCCAGCGCGTCCTCCATCCGCTCCAGCTCGCCCGGCGCCAGGAAGGCCGCTTCAGCTTCCAGCCTGTGGAGGATGCACTTGCGCAGGAGCGCGTACTCGGACGCCACCTGCCCCAGGTTGAAGCCGGCGTCCAGCCGGGACATCGCGTGCTCGTCCGGCAGCGTGGTGAGGGTTTCGTCCGAGTCGTGGTCGATGAGGTTCGCGAGCACGTAGAGCAGCTGGGGTACGTGGTCCAGCAACCACGAAGGCTGCGTCGCGTGCCCTCCGTGGAGCGTTCGCATCGCCTGCTGCCAGTCCTCCAGCACTTCCCCCTGATGGGCGCGCAGGAACTCCGCGGCCTTGAGCGTCCGAGCCCCGGAGGCCTGCTTGTCGCCCGCTGTGCGGGACTCTGTCTCCAGCATCACCGGCCTCCCGAGGCCCTGGGTCCGCCCACGCCGCCGTTCACTTCCATTCTGGGGACGATAGCGCCCGCGTGCCTCGTCCCACCGTCCGCCTGGACGTCCAACTTCGGGCGCTTGCCGCCGTAGCCGCACGCTGTGGAGCTGTGGGCCCGCACGGGCTCGGTTAGGGTGTCTGCAAGATGCGCACGCTCCTGCTGACCCGCTCCGACGTCTCCCGCAACCTGCAGGCCCCCCTCTTGCTGGAGGACATGCGCGAGGCCTTCCGCACCGACGCCCTGGCGCGCACCGTGGCGCCGCAGCGCGCCCGGGCCTCCCTCCATGCCGAGGGCACCGCCCTGGTGCTGTTCCCTGGCAGCCTGCCCGCCATCCCCGCCTACTCCGTGAAGGTGCACGCGAAGTTCCCCGGCCAGTCGCCGGCGATTCGAGGCGTGGTGCACCTGCACGACGTCGCCACCGGCGAGCTGATGGCGGTGATGGACGCCGGCCACCTGACGGCGGTGCGCACGGGCGTGGTGGGCGCGCTGTCGGCGGATGTGCTGGCGCGGCCGGACGCGAGCCGGGTGGCGCTCATCGGCGCGGGCCGGCAGGCGGTGCTGCAGCTCAAGTCGTTGCGGCTGGTGCGCTCGCTGACGCACGTGCGGGTGTTCGACACGGCGCCGGAGCGCTTGCTCGCCTTCGCCACGCGCATGTATCAGGAGTTGAACCTGCCGGTGCGGATGGCGGAGACAGTGGAAGAAGCCGTCTCCGACGCGGACATCGTCGTGACGGCGACGTGGAGCCGTCACCCCTTCCTGTACCCCGGCCTGGTGCGGCCGGGCACGCACCTCATCGCGCTGGGCGTGGATGAGCCGGGCAAGGCCGAGCTGTCCGCGGAGCTGCTGCGCCAGTCGCGCTTCATCGTCGACCACCGGGGCCTGGCGGTGTCCACCGGCGCCGCGGGCGCGGCGGGCCTGGGGGAGGAGGCCATCCACGCGGAGCTGGGCGAGGTGCTGGCCGGCCTGAAGCCCGGGCGCACGTCGGCGGAGGACGTCACCGTCTTCGCGGCGGTGGGCCTGCCCTTCCAGGACCTGGCGGCGGCCTGGCACGTCTACCAGTCGGCCCAGGGTGACGACGCCGTGGGCGGGGTGGACTTCGACGCATGAGGCGCAGGGTGCTGGGGCTCCTGTCGCGCATGGGCCTGACGCGGCCCGCGCTGCGCGCGTGGGCGATGTACGACTGGGCGAACTCGGCCTTCATCACCACCGTCGTCACGGTGGTGTTCCCGCTCTACTACGCCTCCGTGGCGGCGCAGGGCCTGCCGCGCGAGGTGGCCACCAGCCGCTTCGCCACCGCCACCGCGGTGGCGCTGAGCGTGGTGGCGGTGCTGTCACCGGTGCTGGGCGCGCTGAGCGACCGGGCCGGGCGCATCAAGCACATGCTGGGCATCTTCGCGGGCCTGGGCATGGTGTCCACGCTGGCGCTGGCCACGGTGGGCCCGGGGGACTGGGAGTGGGGCCTGCTGCTCTTCGGCTTGGGCAACGTGGGCGTGACGGGCAGCATCGTCTTCGCGGACGCGCTCTTGCGGCACATCGCCCGGGACGACGAGCTGGACCGCGTCTCCACCGCGGGCTACGCGCTGGGCTACCTGGGCGGCGGCCTGCTGCTGGCCGCGCAGCTGGTGCTGCTGATGAAGCCCCAGTGGTTCGGACTGGCGGACGCGGGGGCCGCCTCGCGCGTGGCCTTCGCCTCCGTGGCGGTGTGGTGGGCCGTCTTCTCGGTGCCCCTCTTCCGGCGCGTCCCCGAGCCGAAGCCGGACGTGTCCGTCCCACGTCCCCCGCTGTCCCCGCGCGGCATCTTCACGCAGCTGGCGAGCACGCTGAGCGGGCTGCGCCAGCACCGTCAGGCCTTCCTGTTGCTGGTGGCCTACCTGCTCTACAGCGACGGCATCGGCACCATCATCCGCTTGTCCACGCTGTACGGGACGGAGCTGGGCATTGGCCGGGGCGCGCTGATTGGCGCGCTGCTGCTCACGCAGGTGGTGGGCGTGCCGTGCGCGGTGCTGTTCGGCCGGGCCGCGGGGCGGGTGGGGGTGAAGCGCGCGCTGATGTTCGCGCTGTCGGTGTACATGGGGGTGACGTTCCTGGGCTACTTCATGCGCACGCCGGCGCACTTCTTCGCGCTCGCGTTGCTGGTGGGCATGGTGCAGGGCGGCAGTCAGGCCTTGAGCCGCTCACTCTTCGCGCAGCTGGTGCCCCGGGACAGGGCGGCGGAGTTCTTCGGCCTCTTCAGCGTCTTCGAGAAGGTCACCGCGGTGGCGGGCCCGCTGGTGTTCGCGGCCACGGTGGAGCTGACGGGCTCCAGCCGGCAGGCGGTGCTGTCCCTGCTCTTCTTCTTCGTGTCGGGCGCGGCGGTGCTGTCCCGGGTGGATGTGGCCGCGGGGCGGCGCGCGGCCCGCGAGGCGGAGGCGCGTGCCGGATGGCGTGGCGACGGCGCACCGGAGGCCACCTCGGCCCTGGAGGGCGCACCGGACCCGGGCCGCGGCGTCTGAGCCGTCCGTGCGCCGCGGGTGGGACTTCCGGGGGCGCGGTGGAGCCCGCGTGAGACTGCGGGCGGGCGCTCGGTTAGGGCCGCCGCGCGGGCGGGGCCGTGTTGCGTCGCCACCGGGTGCCTGCCCGCCTGCCCGGCGTTCCACCCGTGCGGGGCTCTGGCCCGGGTGGCCGCCCGCCAGGACGTGGCCATCTTCGCCCCTGGGGAGGTGCATATGGTCGTTGGTTTCTTGGCGTCGCGGCCGGGGCGGTGGCTCCGCATCGTGACGGGCGCTGGGATGGTGGTGGGCGGACTGGCGTCAGGGACGTCGCGAGGCGCGGCGGTGGCGCTCTTGGGCCTGGGACCCCTGGTGGCAGCGGCCCTGGACTGGGTGCCCATGGCGGCGCTCTTCGGCCTGCCCATGGACGGCCCGACGCTGCGGCGCGAGCTGGGGGTGACCGACGAGGCGTCGTTGTTGGAGGGCTTCCCTCGCGCGTCCAGGCGGGACGTCTCGCCGACGCTTCACTGAACGAAGGCCCGCCGCGCCGGGCGCCGGGCCTCGGGGGCTCATGGGGAGACGGGCTCCGCGGCGGCATGGGGCCACGCGGGAGAAGTCAGGCCGCTCCAGTCCTGTCCGCGCGCCCAGTCCTCGAAGGTGTGCCAGCGGACCTCCGGGAAGCGGTGCCGCAGCGTGAGGACATCCGCCTGGTAGCCCTTGCGGTCCAGCCACTCATACATGGCGGCCAGGTCCTCGCTGCGCTCGCGGATGTAGTCCAGGGAGAGCTGCTCGTAGTGGATGCGGTGGCCGCTCACCATGGACAGCAGCCCGGCGGCCTGCTGGCCCGTCACCTCGTCGGAGGCCACTTCGATGCGTTGCTCCTCGAAGCGCTCCGGCTCCTCCATGACGCGGACGGAGAAGGCCGCCAGGTCCTCCAGGGCCACCATCTGCAGGCCACGCGTGGGCGACAGGCCCATGGCGAGCACGCCCGCCTTCAGCCCTTCCTCGAACATGCCGCTGGTGAAGTTCTCCATGAAGAAGGTGGGCCCCAGGAGGGTGTAGGGCAGGCCGCTGCCGCGCACGTGCATCTCGATGCGGTGCTTGCTGTCGAAGTGGGGGATGCCCGTCAGGCGGTCCGCTCCGGCCACCGACGAGTAGACGTAGTGCTGCACGCGCGCGAGCCGGGCCGCGTCCGCCAGGTTCTTTCCGTGGCGGACCTCCGCCTGCACGCCGCCCGGGCCAAAGGGCGTGGCGGCGGCGAACATGGTGTCCATGTCGTGGGCGGCGTGGGCGATGGAGTCCAGGTCGTCGTAGTCCCCGACGGCCAGCTCGGCGCCGAGCGACTCGAGCTCCCGGGCGGCGGGGGAATCCGGAGGGTGGACGAAGGCGGTGACGCGGTGGCCGCGCTGCAAGAGCTTCCGTGCGACGGCACCGCCCTGCTGGCCAGTGGCGCCGGTAACGAGCACGGAGCGTGAGAAACCCATGGGCATGTGTGCACCTCGTGACGACAGATGTCCGGAAGTTGGGGATGACGGACGTCGCTGGCGAGCACACCGTGGGCGCATCGAGTCTCAGGGCCAGGGGTTGCCGGGCGGCCGGGCCAGCAGGCGGCCTGGGCGTCTGCTGTCTTGCCGCGTCGCTCCGAAGACCTTTGGGGCGCTCGGTGCTTGCTTGGGTGCGGCGCCTTCTCTTGGGAAATGTCATGGTCCCGCTCACGATGAGCAAGCGTGACAAGCTTCAGGACTCCGAGCTGGTGGCGGCCGCCCGGGCACTCGACGCGGAGTTGGTGCGCTTCGAAGCCCAGGCCGAGCAGCTCGAGCAGGCGCCACTTCAAGCCGAGAAGCACCTGGAGCGCGCCTCGGCGATGCTGCAGGGGCTGGCGGACCTGGATGAGCAGCTCCGAGGCCGGGTGACGGCGCTGGTGGGGGCCATCTCGAAGGTGCGGGACAGACAGCAGGCGCAGGCCGAGGCCATCCACCTGCGCGCGCAGGAGCTCCAGCGGCGCACCGAGGTCTTCAGGGATTTGCTCGTGCGCTATGGCGCCCTGGGACAGAACGCGGGCGAGCTGAACGTGCAGATGCAGCAGTTCGCGCAGCAGCGGCAGGCGGCGAAGACGCCGGAGGAGAACGCCGCGCTGGCGGGGACCTTCCAGGCGCTCCAGGAGCGGATGTCCCTGGTGGCGGACGAGGCCCATTCGCTGGCGCGGGCCGCGGAGGAGCAGGCGTTCCTTGACGTGGGCCGGCAGGCGGACTCACTGCGTCAGCAGCTGCTGTCGGCGCGGAACAAGATGTCGCTGTTGCAGGCGAGCTTCGGCGGTGGCGCTAGCTGAGGTACGTGGGGGCGAAGTCGTCCGGGCTTTCGATGGGGCGCCGCCCCGAGAAGCCGTCGAGCAGGGCGTGCCAGTGGGAGACGGCGGGGTCTCCGAAGCGCCAGCACAGATAGACTTGCTCGCCGCCTCGGTGGGCGCGGAAGTCCACGAGGCCGTCGGCGCTCTTGATTTCCAGCCCCATCTCCTGGAGCTGGAGGAGCTCGCCGCGGATGCGCTCGAGGAGGGTGTCGCGCTCGTCGCGCAGGGAGGCCAGGCTCGAGTCCTTGGGGTTGGGCGCGGCGCCCAACTCATCCGCGAGCTGCTGGGCACGCTCCACCCACGGGCGGACCCGTTCAAAGGTGCGCGTCAATAGCGGCACCAGCCGGTTGGCTTCTTCCACGCTGAAGTAGCGCATCCCCCCGAGCATGCATCGGCGGGGCCCACGGCCGCTACTGTCCCGGCGCGCAGGGGCGCAAGCTTGTCGCCCAGTCCGCGCTGGGCTGCGTCACGCGGGGATGGGATATAAGCGGCTGTCAGTCGCTTCAAGTCAGCCTTTGCTGCTTGAATCCGCTTCACATGGAGGACTCATTGTCTATGAGGCTCGCGGCGGCGTTTCTGTTGTGCTCGCTCGGATGTTCGAGTGCTTCGCTTCAATCGGAGGCGTCTGACGACTACGGGTTCGAGACAGGGAGTCGGCACGTATGGGTACGTGGCCCTTGGGCGGACATTGAACCGTCCCGTGACGTGGACGCGGTTATCGACCAGCTATGCCCTGCGGTGATGCGACTTCCTCGCGCAAGTGAACGAGATTATGGCCAGGAATATTGTGGCCTCATCTACTCCTTGGGCGACGGTGTTTTCTATGCCAGCAAGGGCTCACCCTTGGGGGAAACGCAGTTGGTGGGAGCCTCCAGGCGAAAGTCGTGTTTTTCGCCTCGCCGCGTGGTCGATGGGCGTGGACGAACTGTCCCCTTTGCGGATTTCCATAGCCATCCCTGGTCGCCTTCGCCCATGTCCCCCAAGGACCGACAGGGTGGCAATCAGCGATGGTTCATCAGGCTCCAGTTCGATACGTCATGTCACCTCCAAAAGCTGATACCCCATGTTGGCGAGACGCGACCAGGTGAGGTCTATGAGCGTGTGGATAGACGATGGAGACTCGTGGGGATCATCAAGCCCGAGGACAAGGCAGTTGGCCGCATCACCGCGATTGAGGACGTGCGAGACTAAGATGCGCCTCGGGCTGCTCGTTCCGCTCTGTTTAGCGCTGCTTCCAGGCTGTGCGTTGTTTCGGCCCGCGCCTCGGCCCGCGAAGGCGCCGCCTGACGAAGCCGCGCGCTACCGATTTCCCGTGGTGCTACCCACTGATGGGCAGCACGTCCTGCCGGGGGCGATTGCCGCTGCTGTCGCGTTCGCCATGGAGGACTTCCTGCCGCTGGGTGCGCAGCCTCGTCGGGGCGCGACTCCCACGGAGGTTTGTGCCTCGCAGCGCCAGTCCTACGACGTGACGGCTGTTCCGGCGGCGGATGCCGTGGTCTTCGTCAGCTTCTCCGCCCGGCCTGACGCCTGCCGCGACATGGAAGGACCTCCCCTGTCGGACGTTCCCATCGTCTACGCCGTGGATACGGCCAGGTGGGTCATTCTCTCCGTGCAGAAGTAGCGAGGGCCCGCGCGCTATCGGCCGCGCAGCAGGGACGCGTGATTGTCGTCCAGCCAGCGCTGGGCTGTGTCCCGCAGCGGGAACAGGGCTTCGCGCTCACGGAAGGCTGACGTGTGCTCCGGTGCGCAACGCCCCTCGGTGCTCGTCCCGTCGTCGAGGTCCGCGTGCAGCATTGCGTGGAAGACGAGGTAGTCCACCACGAACGCGGGCACATGCGGCCGGTCCAGCGCCGGATGGATTCGAATCTCTCGCAGCCGCGCGTCATAGCCGCCGACGTGGATGCTGCGCCGCTTCGTGCCGGCCGGCTTGCGCGCCCACCCCACGTCCACCTGCACCCGGCCGTCGAACCAGCTCGCGTTGAGCCGGGCGAAGACGGCCTGCAGGTCGAAGCAGCGGCCTCTCGCGCGCAGCGGCTTCCCTGGACGTCGCTCCCGGCGGACCCGCTCGCTGTGCGCGTGCGCGTAGGACTCCAGCACCTCGCCCGCCTGTGCATCCGCCCGGCCCGCATACGCCGCCATGGCCTGCACCACCGCATCCGGCGCGCCAAGGAAGAGGTGGTGCACGCGCAGACGCAGGCCTTCTTCTCCCCGACGAAAGCTCACCAGCGTGGCCCGGTTGTCCGTGAGCCGCAGGTGGACCGGCACGCCGAGAATCGAAGACAACCGCCGCGCCAGGTCCGCCGCCAGCGGGAGCGCTTCCTCACGGGCCGGAGTCCGGCTCCGCACGCCAGTGCTCGCGCGCGGCTCCGTCTCCACGTCCGCGCGCTCAGGCGCCGCCGTGTCGAACAAGCCCAGCTGTGAGGTCGGGTGCGAGGGCATCCACCGTCAAAGGTAAGCCTCCCGGCGCGAGGATTCCAGGAGGATGCTCGCCCCCCGGACGAAGAGGCGCCGCTCGCTGTTCGGAAATGTCGGGGGTTTATCGCCGTCGCCGCTCGCTCAGGACGCGCGGCAGAGCCGGTCCACCCGGTTCAGCATCGTGGGCGTGCGAGACGCTCCATGCATCCGCCGGATGTGCTCCGCCGCCGTGGCCGCGTCCATGCCCGCCGCTCCGACGAACAACGGCCGCAGGCTCTTCCCCCGCACCACGGGCACCGAGGGCCCCGTGGTGACATAGGCCGTCTTCGCCACGCCAATGACGGGCACCTCCCGGTTGAGCGCCTCGTACAGGTGCGCCCCCAGCCCGGGCCGGTCCTCGCCGAGCCACGCATAGCCATCCACGATGATGGCCTCCAGTGGCACCTCCACCCGCGCCAGCACCCGGAGCAGGTGCGGCAGCTCGCGGCGGTAGAACTGCCCGGGCTCATAGGGCGCGGCGGCGGGCCCATGCTCCACCAGGTGCGAGGCCTCGTGCCCATCCGCCCAGTTTCGGAACAGCACGCACCCGGCCACGGTGAGCTCGGGGCGGTAGTCCACGTCCACGCAGGCAAGCATCGCTTCGTCCTCCCGACTCAGGGCGCCTGGAAGTCCTCGAAGGAGACCTGCGCGGCGCGAAGCTGCTCCACCATCTCCGGGGAGGGCGTCTGCGTGGTGCGGTATCGCGGCGGCCACAGCTCCGGCACCGGCGTGAGACAACCGCCCGCGATGCGCTGCACCTCCCGCCACGGCACGGTGAAGAACTCCTCGCCTTCCGCAGCGGGACGCACGGCGACCATGTCCGCCTCCGGCAGCAAGGCGTCCACGTCGTGCGACCAGACACACCAGGAGATGGGGAACTCGTCCCGCTTGCGCGCCGTCGCGCTGTAGCTGGCGACGAACAGGTCCACCTCCTGCTCCGCATGAAGCGCGTCGAGCGCCTCCTTCTGCGCGCTGTACTCCGCCAGCGCCAGGCGGACGTGGGCCAGCCGCACCCGGTTCGCCAGCGCGTCCTGCCCGGGGTGTACGTAGGGCACCACGCGCCCCGCGTCGTCCACCGTGTACAGGGCGGGCGTCAGGCACCGGGACGCGGCCGCGTACTCCCGCTCCGCGCTCTCGCTCAGCCGCGCCACCAGCTCCGGACGCGCGTCACCACCGATGAGCAGCGTGGAGCGCTCCGGGAGGACGGCGACGGGTCGGCCCTCCACGCGACCGGCGAAGGACGCGAGGAACCCCGGGCGCAGCAACCGGGACGTCTCGTAGGTGTCGCGCGTCTCCACCGTCCATAGTGGGCCGTGCTCCTCGTCGTAGAGCTCCACGCCTTCGTCCGGAAGGCGGACCAGGTTCGCGTGGGCCGCCGTGAAGGCCTCCTCCTCGGTGACGCCCCACGTCTCCAGGTGCCGGCGCTGGACGAACATGGCGGACTCCGGAAGGTCCATCACCAGCAGCTCGCGCAGGAAGGGCAGCGTGCGCCGTCCCACCATCTCCCGGTCCGCCTCCGCCTGCTTCCGCAGCGACATGCCGAAGGTGGACGCGCGCAGCACGGGCAGCAGCAGCTCGCGGGCCTGCTCCCAGTGGAGCGAGTCCGGCGACTCCTGCCACAGCGCGCGCAGGTAGCGCTGGATGAGCTGGACGCGCTGCTCGGGCGGCAGCTCGCGCGTGTCCGCGAAGAGGTTGTCCAGGAAGAAGGTGCCGTCACTCCCGGCGCGGGTGATGTCGAGCCCGTAGTCCTGCGTGCGCCGCGCCACCTTCTCCACCGCCGGGTCGGCGCGCAGCAGGGCCTCCACCTGTCGCATCAGCGCTTCGCGCGGCTCCACCGCCCAGTCCTTGGAGGGGCCGGGAGGAACCTCGGCGGCCGCTGGTGTCTTCCTCCCGAAAAGCCTGCCCCAGAACCCCATGCTCGCTCCCACGTGTGTGTCCGCGGCGAGGTTATGTCCGGTGGCCCGTGTGCTCCACCGGAACACGCAGGTCCCGTCACAAAGTCAGGAACGCGAGCAATGCGCCCAGGTCCTCGTCGGACAGGGCCTCCAGGCTGTAGAGCGGCATGTTGCCCCCGACACCGAAGAACTGGCCGTGCCGCACCTTCTCGATGACGACCAGGGACTTGGGCACGCCGGGGAACAGCGCGTCGTAGTCGTCCGTCACCTCCGGCAGAATCGACGCCAGCTCGGTCAGCCGGCCCGCGCCGGTGTGGGGCTCGCCGTGGCAGCTCTGGCAGGCCTCCACATAGACTTGCTGTCCGCGCGTCACGTCACCGCGCGTGACTTCGACGATGTCCTTCACCACCGTGAAGGGGCGCGCCGGCGCGGACGGGCTCGGGCTGATGCTCACCAGGTACTCGTACAGCGCCCGGCTCCGCGGCGAGTCCTTCGGCAGCGGCGTCACGCCCCGCATGAAGTTCACGTAGCAGAAGTTCACCGCGTCCAGCAGGCGCGTCTCGAAGCCTCCCCACCAGCGCTCCCGGAACGCCGAGTCATACAGCGTGTAGCCGGAGTCCATCCGCCCCGCGGGCGCGGTGGGCGTCGTCGCGTGGCACGTCGCGCACGAGAAGCTGTTGAAGCCGCTCTCCGACAACCGCGAGTCGTTGAACAGCACCTCGCCGTACTCCGCCGCCGGCACGCGGCCATCGCCGCCGTCGTCACAGCCCGCCATCACCAGGGCCAGCGCCACCACACCCCATGCCGCGCGCTTCATGGCTGCCCCCGCAGGATGCTCACCGAGTCCGGGAAGATGCCCACCTCCACCGTGCCCACCACCGTGCCTTCCTCCAGGTTCACCGCGTGCAACGTGCCCGGCCCCACGTGGTCGCCTTCGCAGACGACCAGGCCGATGCGCTCGTCGGGTGTCAGCGTGACTTGATGCACGTTGAGACAGCCGGCGTCCGCCAGCGGCACCTCGCGCAGCACGGTGCCCGTCTCCGGGTCGATGACGGCCAGCGCGTCCACCAACTGGTAGGGCATGTACAGCGTGCGCCCATCCGCGGTGAAGGCGCCGAACATCGGCGGCCCGCGCAGCGCCACGGCGCGCTCGGGCATCATCGCGCGCGTCTGGGGGTTGAGCACGTGCACCTGCCGGCTGGCCATGGAGCTGACCCAGACCTCGCCCGTGGTGGGGGACTGCGTCAGCGCGTAGGGCTGGTGCCGGGGCGTCACCGCGCCGCCCGAGCCCGCCGCCACCTTCACCCGCGTCACCGGCGTGTCCGCCTCCGCGAGGTCGACGATGGCCACCTCGTCCGACCAGCAGGCGATGTAGGCCGTGCGCTCATCCGCGGACAGGCGCACCGCGTGGGGCGCGGGGCACACCTCCACCATGTCCTTCCGGGTCATCGTCCGCGCGTCGATGATGGCCAGGTTCGCGTTCATGTCGGATTCGGGGCGGCCCTGGCGCGCCATCTCGGCGATCTTCAGCGTGTCGAAGTGCGTCTGGTACAGCGTGTTCCCATCCGCGCTGATGATGACGTCGCCGGGGTTGGGGTTCACACGCACCGAGCCCACGAGCCGGTTGTCGCGCGCGTCCAGCTTCAGGCAGTAGCCGTCATCCGCGCCCGTGCCATGGGCCCCGTGCGGCCCCGAGCCGCCCCCTGGCACGTAGTTGGAGATGCCGACGTAATAGAAGTCCCCCGCCGGCGACACGGCGGTGTGGTGCGGTCCTTCCAGCTCCACCGGGTTGAGCCCCACCGGCACGCGCGCCAGCTCGCGGAAGTCCGGCGTGCCCACGGTGTTCAGCTCCACCAGGCTGAGCGTGTCGTCCAGGCTGTTGGTGACCAGGATGCGTCCGCCGGGGCCCGGCGGTGGAGTGAACGTTCCTTCCCGCCAGGGCTCGTCGTGCGCGTAGTCCAGCCCTTCCGGTGGCGTCACGCCCACCACCCGCGCCGAGCGCTCATCACAGCCGGCCATCAGCAGCGCCAGCGCCGGCATCCACCACGGGGTCCGGTGCTTCATCGTGAAGTCTCCATGCGGATGGTGCGGGGTGACTCCAGGCGATACGGACCTTCCCGCAGCCGGTTCTGGACCAGGTAGGCGCTGGTCACCTGGACGCGGAGGTCCTGACCCGAGGCCGCACGGAGCGCGTCCCAGGTCGCCGCGTCGAGCTGCCACGCCATGTCCGACGTCAGCAGCTCCACCGGACACCGCCGCCCGGGCACGGTGACCTGCACCCAGTAGAAGTCGCCGGTGACGGGCGGCAGGTGCGCCTGGGCGGACGGCAGCAGCAGGTTGCCCAGCCACGCCAGCATGGAGCGGGGCGTCCGCGGCGCGTGGGATGGAAGCCGGGAGGCCAACGGAGACGTCCAACGCCACGTAGGCGGCGCCGCGTCCATCGCATACGTCTGCCCCGGGAGGGGGGACTCCAGCGTCACCGCCATGGAGCTGTCGGTGGGCCGGCCTTGCGCGTCGACGAAGGTGCGCCACGCCTCGTCGGTGGCATCGCCGCTGTAGAGCGGCTCGCCGCACGCTTCGACGGGTGGCGCGTCCTCGCCGCCGTCGCAGGCGGTGCCCAGCACCAGCAGCGCGGCCGCGCAGGGGGCCCACAGCCGCGTTCGAATCAAGAGTGTCATCAAGAGCCTATCGGTGCGGACGCCGTGGGTCCACGGCGCCTCGGGAGGAGGGAGGACAGCAGCAACAGCAGGGGCAGGGTGGGGCCCGAGGTGGCGGCGCAGCCACCGGCCTTCGGCTCGGGTGGCTGTTGCCCCGCGTCGGCGGTGCCCGCGTCCGGTGTCCCCGCGTCCGGCGTGCCCGCGTCCAGCGGCGGTGGCTCCTCCACGCCACCATCCGGGTAGAGCGGCGCGCCGAGCTGCTCCGCGAGCTGCGGCCAGCGGGCGGGGCAGAGGTCCCGCACGGGGGTTCCACGCGGGCACAGCTGCGTGCCCTGGATTTCGTACAGCGCGAAGAGGTGCTCCCAGGTGCGGCCCTGGTCCGTGCTGCGCGCCAGGGCCCAGTCATGCAGCCAGGTGGAGCCGCAGCCGTAGAGCGTCTCGCCGTCGCGCAGCACGCACGCGTTGCCGGTGGGCAGGGGCTGCTTCTCCAGCGGGCCGGTGCTCGAGCCCATGAAGAAATAGTTGAGGGTGCCCACCCAGGCGGTGCCGCCGTCGGAGGACAGGTCCATGTTGATGAACGTGTCATCCAGCACCGTCACCTGCGTCAGCGTGCGGCCCCCGTCCTCGCTGCGCAGCAGGTGCGTGTAGCCCTGGGCGGACACGCGCACCCACACCCCGTCCACGGCGACGGGGTCCACCGCCACCACCGTCAGCGCGTAGGGCCGCAGCAGCGCTGGAAGCGCATGGGGGAACTCCTGCCAGGTGTCGCCCGCGTCGTCGCTGCGCAGCACCACCATCTGGTTGTTGGAGACGCCCGACACGTAGAGGCGGCGGGGGTCCACCGGGGACACGCGCACCGCGTTCAGCTCCAGCCCCGTGCGCAGCAGCGGCGTGGCGGTCCACGTCTCCCCGCCGTCGTCGGAGCGGTACACGCCGTTGGCGATGCCGGGCCGACCGGTGACGGCGTGGAAGACGCGGTCATCGGTGGGGTGGGCCGCCAGCCCCGTCACCCAGGTCGACTTGAAGAAGGGGTGCGTGCGCCAGGAGCAGCCCTCGTCCGGCGAGTGCAGCAGCGCGCTGCCGGTGGCGGCGAGGATGTCGCCGGTCTCCCGCCACAGGTAGGCCTCCGGGCGCCACCCGCCATACCCCATGGCATCCGGACACACCCAGCGCCACGTCTTTCCGCTGTCGCGGGAGATGACCGCGCCGAACGTCGTCCCGGAGAAGAAGTCCTGGGGGTGGCCTCGGCGGAGGGTGACGTTGGAGGTCTCCGGGAGGCCCGCGTGGGCCTGCGCCGCCGCACCAGGCAGCAAGGCCAGGAGGGAGGCGACGGTGCTCCAGGCGACCGTGATGCGCGACTTCATGCCAATGGACTCCGGGAGAACGTGCCGGCCCCCACGTTAACGTTCGCCTCGCCGGAGCATAGCGGGGGGAATCGCGGCCCGGGCCTCGCATTCCCGTTGAGCGCCTGGAGCACGCCCGTTACCAGGAGGCCCCTCTATGGGAATGGAATATCGGCAGCTCGGCGGCGCTGGCTTCAAGGTTCCGGTGTTGACGCTCGGGACGGGGACCTTTGGAGGTCAGGGGGACTTCTTCAAGGTGTGGGGCAGCAGCGGGGTCGAGGAGGCCACGCGCCTGGTGGACATCAGCCTGGAGGCCGGGCTGAACATGTTCGACAGCGCGGACAACTACTCGCGCGGCCTGGCGGAGGAGATCCTGGGCAAGGCCATCGCCGGCCGCCGGGAGAAGGTCCTCCTCTCCACGAAGGGCACCTTCCGCTCGGGTGAGGGGCCGAACGACGTGGGCTCCTCGCGCTTCCACATCACCCGCGCGGTGGAGGCCAGCCTGAAGCGGCTGGGCACCGACTACATCGACCTCTACCAGCTGCACGCCTTCGATGCGCTCACGCCCGTCGAGGAGGCGCTGCGGGCGCTCGACGACCTCGTGCGCGCCGGGAAGCTTCGCTACATCGGCGCGTCGAACTTCTCTGGCTGGCACCTGATGAAGTCGCTCGCCACCTCGGAGAAGTACGGCCTCGCGCGGCACGTGGCGCACCAGGCGTACTACTCGCTCGTGAGCCGGGAGTTCGAGTGGGAGCTGATGCCCCTGGCCCTGGACCAGAAGGTGGGCACCGTGGTGTGGAGCCCGCTGGGCTGGGCGCGGCTGACGGGGAAGATTCGCCGAGGACAGCCCCGGCCCGAGGGCTCCCGCATGCAGTCCTCGCTCAACGCCCAGGGGGCGCCGCCCCTCTCCGAGGAGTACCTCTTCCGCGTGGTGGACGCGCTCGATGCCGTCGCCGCGGAGACGGGGAAGACGGTGCCGCAGGTCGCCCTCAACTGGCTGCTCCAGCGCCCCTCCGTGTCCACCATCGTCATTGGCGCGCGCAACGAGGAGCAGCTCCGGCAGAACCTGGGCGCGGTGGGGTGGAACCTCACCGCGGAGCAGGTGGCCCGGCTCGACGCGGCCAGCGCGGTGACGCCCACCTATCCGTACTGGCACCAGCGCGGCTTCGCCGAGCGCAACCCGTTCCCGACGAAGGTGGACTGAGCCGGGTCAGGTGCCTCGCGAGGATGCTCGCCTCCCTGCATGGGGTCTGCTACGCACGGCGTTGTATCCGGCACGTGGAGAGCCCAGGGGGTGGGCCCAGGGGTGCCTGGGGGAGTTCACGGCATGGCACGTTCCACGATGGAGCCCGCGCACGGTGACGAGCTGCCCGCCAGCACGGGCACGAGGCCCTTCTGGGAGGCGGTGGCGCAGGGGACGGTGGACGTGGCCGTCCGCACCTACGAGGCCCTGGCGGCGTCGCGGCGGGACGCCGTGCTGGCGGAGTCCTCGCGCGCATCCGCGTCCGCTCGCGCCACGCTGGTGTCGGTGCTGCGACGGGCGCGTGACTTCGCTGGCGCCGCGCGGGTGCTGGAGATGGAGGGCGCCGCGGCCGACGTCGCACAGCTCCACGAGCAGGCGGGCGCGCTGCTCCTGGCAGCGGAGGCGTGGCTGCGCGCGGGCGAGCCGACCCGGGCGGCGGCGGCCTTCGAGCGCGGCGGCGCGCTGGAGCGGGCGCTGTCGCTGTACCAGTCGCTGCGGGCGCGCGAGGGCATGGCCCGCTGCCTCACCCGGCTGCGCCGCCCCATGGAGGCTGCGGCGGTGTACCGCGAGCTGGGCAACCCACACGCGGAGCTGGAGTCCCTGCGCGCCGTGTCCCCGGACATCGCGGTGGCGCGGCGTGAGGCGGTGCTGCGGATGAGCGCGCTGCTGGACGCGCAGGGGGATTCGTGGCGGGCGCTGGTGCTGCTGGCGGATGCGCTCCAGGCGCCGGAGCTCCAGGGGGACATCGCGCTCCAGGCGGAGCACACGCGGCTGCTGCGTCACCTGAACCTGAATGGCGGCCCGTCGGTGGAGCCCGCCCGCGCGCAGCAACCGCCGCCGCCGGACGGCTACGAATACCTCAAGGCCATTCCCCTCTTCGGTGAGCTGCCCCTGGTGGACATGAAGGACCTCTATCAACTGGCGCGCCCGGTGCAATTCGCGCAGGGGGCCACGGTGCTGGAGAAGGGCGCGCCCGGCTCGGGGCTGCTGGTGCTGCTGGAGGGGACGGTGGACGTGCTCGTCGGTCCGGAGCCCGGCGCCCGGTTGCTCAACACGCTGGGGCCCGGGGCCTTCATCGGCGAAATCTCCCTCATCCTGGACGGAGACACGTCCGCGCAGGTGTGCGCGCGCACGGCCGTGCGGGCCCTGCGGGTGACGCGCGTGGACTTCCAGCACTACCTGGACACGCACGAGGCGGCCGCGCTGCGCATCCTCCGCCTCTTCACGGAAAAGCTCGCGGAGCGCGTGCGCGCGCTCAGCGCGTAGCAAGGGAGGCGGCCATGGCGCACGGGCACGGCGCGGACAGGGAGCGAGCCGTCCAGCTCGCCAGCGAGGGCAAGCTGGAGGAGGCCCTGGCGGAGTACCAGGGCGTGGTGAAGGACGCGCCGGACGACGCGGAGGTGCGTCAGAAGGTGGCGGAGTTGCTGGAGTGGCTCGGCCGTCCCTCGGACGCCGCCGCCGCGTACCAGGAGGCCGCGCTGGCCTGGACGAAGGCGGGCCAGCCCCTGCGCGCGGTGGCCGCGTGCGTGGCCCTGCCCCGGCTGGGCGCGACCCACGCCGCGTGGGTGCGCACCGCGCGCGTGCTGGCGGAGCGCTTCGCCCTGCCGCCGGGCGCCACGGTGTCCGTGGAGGCCACCCGGGTGCAGGTCACGGAGGAGGGCGCCAATGGGCTGCCCATCCTCTCGCAGGTGAGCCGGGAGGCCTTCGTCGCGCTGCTCGAGGCGCTCCAGGTGCGCGCCTTCTTTCCGGGCCAGACGGTGGTGGAGGAGGGGACGCCGGGCGCCTCCATGTTCGCCCTGGTGGAGGGCCGCGCGGACGTGGTGCGCGCGCTGGAGGACGGCCAGCGGCGGAGCGTGGGCACCGTGACGCCGGGGGACTTCTTCGGGGAGCTGGCGCTCATCTCCGAGGGGCCCCGGCTCGCCACCGTGGTGGCCACCGAGCGCGCGGTGCTGCTGGAGCTCACGCGGCAGCACCTGGAGGCGGTGGCGGCGCGGCATCCGGACGTGACGGCGGTGGTGGAGGCCTTCTACCGGCGGCGGATGGTGGAGAACCTGCTGCGCAGCAACCCGCTCTTCAACCAGCTGACGCCCGCGCAGAAGGCCGCGGTGTCGCGCGACTTCGAGCTGCGCTCCGTCGCCGTGGATGAGGTGCTGATGACGCAGGGCCAGGCGGGAGACGCTTTCTACGTGCTGCTTCGCGGGCGCTGCACGCCGTGGCTGGAGCAGCCCCATGGGCGGCGCGTGGCGCTGTCCGCGCTGCGCGAGGGCGACGTCTTCGGTGAAATCTCCCTGCTGCTGGACAAGCCGGTGTCCGTCACCGTGCGCGCGGACGTGGCGGGCGTGGTGCTGCGGCTGGAGCGTGACGCCTTCCAGAAGCACCTGCTCAGCCAGCCGGGCCTCAAGGGGCAGTTGATGCGCATGGGCACGGAGCGGCTCCAGCGAACGGCGCAGGCGCTGGCCTCCGGGCGCGTGCTGCACGACGGAGACCTGCGCGTCTGACGCGAACGGCGGGCGCTGGAAACACGACGCCCGGGCCTCCGTGAGGAGACCCGGGCGCGGTGAGGTCCGGACGGTGCCGGAAGACTACATGGTGTAGCCGAGCGTCAGCCCGAACACCTGGGCCGTGCCGTTGTAGACACCCGTCATGCCCGGCGCGGTGCTGTTCTTGTCGGACAGGTTGACGAACTGGTAGGCCGCGTCGACGCGCACCGCGCCGAAGCTGTAGCCAACGCCCGCCGACACGCCGAAGCGGTCCGCGTCCGGCAGGTCCGGCGTCAGCGTGTCATCCGGGCTGGGCGCCGGGTCCAGCAGCACGCCGGCGCGCACCTGCAGCGCGTCGGTGATGCCGTACTCGCCGCCCAGGTGGAAGTTCCACGTCGAGCGCCAGTTCTTCGGCAGCGGGTTGTTGATGGCCGGGTTGTCCGGGAACTCGATGGCGAGCTCCGGGAAGCTGGACCAGCCCACCCAGTTGGCGTCGAACGCAATCGTCAGGCGGTCCAGCGGCGTGACGGCGATGCCCGCCACCACCGACTGCGGCAGCTTCACGTCACCCTCCACGCGGGTGTCCGGCAGGCGGGCCTGGAAGGCCGGCGGCACGTTCTGGAAGTCCGCGTCGCCCTTGAACGTCATGCCGATGGCGCTGCGGTACTGCACGCCCAACGTCACCAGCTTGGGCACCACCACGGCCTGGACGCCGGCGTTGAAGCCGAGCCCCCAGCCTGCGCCGCCCAGGTGCACCTGGCCCTCGCTGGTGACGAAGCCCAGCGCGCGCTTCAGCTCCAGCGTGCCGCGGGTGATGTTGAGGCCCGCGCCCACGCGGAAGCGGTCGTGCAGCTGGTACGCCACCGTGGGGTTGATGTTGTAGATGGACAGCCCGGACTCCTGGGAGCGGAAGCGGCCCACGAAGCCGTCTTCCCACCGGCTGCTCGCGCCGAACGGCGTGTAGAAGCCCACGCCGGCCGCCAGCGAGTCCGTGATTTTGTACACGGCGAACACGTGCGGCGGCGGGGACAGCGTCGTCTTCTGCCCCTGCACCGGGCCACCCGTGGGGGTGAACTGCAGGCTGGGGAGGATGCCCGTGACGCCCGCGGTGATGTCCAGCTTCTCCACGCCCAGGATGTTGGCCGAGTTGGAGTAGATGGCGGACGAGTCGTCCAGCCACGCCGCCGCCGCGTTGGCCATGCCCGAGGAGCGGGCGCTCTGGGTGTTGACCTGGAAGCCCGCGGCCTGGGTCGTCCCGGCGGCGAGCAACGTGATGAGGGAGAGTGTCTTCTTCATGGGGGTTCGTTCTCTCTCTTGAGGCCGTTACGGCGTGGGCGCGGTGCCCGTGTTCAGGAACTCGATGACCTGGTTCTGGGCGGTGTTGCGCACGGACCGGAGGAACTGGCTGGTCGCCGAGCCGGGGTCCTGCGAGGGGTCCACGATGCCGAAGAACGCGTGACGCACGTTCGCCGGCAGGCCCTGCACGTCCGCCAGGTACGACTGCACCGTGCGAGGCGTGGAGGCGTTGACCAGCGGGTGGTTGGCCGCGTCGATGAGGCCCTCCGTCACCGCGTTGGGCATGACCAGGTCACCCTGGATGTACTGGATGAACGCCTCGCGGTTGGCGGGGAGCGGCGGCTTGGAATCGTCCTCGGGCCAGTTCTCCAGGTACTTGCCGTAGTTGCGGGGCGAGGCCGGGTCCAGGATGGTGCGCGCCAGGGTGATGAACTCGTAGAACTCCGGCGTGCCCGGGGTGCGGCCGATGCTGGCCAGGGAGTTGAAGAAGCCCGTGCGGTACTGCACGAACGTCGGGTCGGTGGCCGTCAGGAGGATGTCCACCAGGTCACCGCCCACGGCGTTGAGCGCCGTGCGGCCCACGACGGGGGACACGGAGGCGGACAGGACGCCCTGGATGCCGCCCAGGCTCTGGCCCACGTAGTTGAACTGGCTGGTGTTCAGCGTCCCGGCGCCCGCGCCGGCCAGGCGGCCGTTGAGGCTGTCGGTGTCCAGCGCGCGCACGAACTGGGCGAAGTCCACCACGTGGTGGCGGAAGTTGTCGCGGGTGGCGAACAGGTTGACCAGGTTCAGGAAGCCCGCGCCGGAGACGTACGGCGGCTGGGTGGGGCCAGGACGGGCGAAGTCGCCGCCCTCGCAGGTGCCGGTGGGGCTGCCAGGCGCGGCCACGCAGCGGCCCAGGCCCTGGCTGGAGCAGAACAGGTCACCGTGCGGCGAGGCGTCCGGCGCCACGTTGCACACGGGCTGGTTGCTGGACACGCAGCGGCCGAAGGTGGGGCTGCCCGCCGTCACGTCGCAGGTGTCGCCGTCATCGCAGGCCTCGTCCGGCGTGGTGAAGACGTACTCGGGCGTGCCGTCGCGGTTCTCGTCGATGACGACCGGGGACGCCTGGCTGATGCCGGCGCAGCTGGCGCGCTCACCGTGGAACACGGTGTCGATGGCCGCCACGGCGTAGCCCGCCGCGTTGAAGTTGTTGGCCACCGTCATGATGTTGGTGCGGTTGCCCGTCAGGCCGTGTCCGAAGACGACCACCGGGTAGCCGTCCGCGGGCGCCGTGCCGGCGGGCGTGAAGAGCATGAACGGCACGCGGTCGATGCGGGGCGTGGCGCGGTTGAGCGTGCCCTGCGCGTCATCCAGGAGGAAGGGCGAGTGGTACGCGCCGATGAAGACGCGGCCCACCGCGTCGTTGTCCAGCGTCAGGGCCTCCATCGTGCCCTTGATGGTGGCCGTCTGGTCCACCAGGTAGACGGGGTCGGCCGGCACCTGCGTGGGGGCGCCGTTCAGCACCTCGAGGATGGAGCGGGTGCTCTGGGTGGTGAAGGCCCAGGCCAGGTTGATGTCCTTGCGCGGAATGCCCGCGGCCTCCAGGCCGTCGAACAGCGGCTTCATGCCCAGACGCGCCGGCTCCAACCGCACGGCGAGGTCGTCCGGCACGGCGGCCACCTGGCTCTTGCCGTTGGCGTCCACCAGCGGGCTGGCCATGCGCATCAGCGCCTGCGCGGCGGTGGGCGCCACGGTGCGGCCCAGCGTGTCCTTCATGCCACGCAGCATCACCACGCCGTACTGGGTGGCCTCGTCCAGCGGCACCTCCGGGACAATCTGGAGCTGCTGCGGCGAGTTCGGCGCCGGCGTCAGGCCCTCCACGACGGGCTCGCAGTTGAAGCACACCTTCACCTGCGGGTGGGTGCCCTCGGTGGGGCGGGTCAGCTTGACGAAGCGCAGTGTGGTCTTCGCGTCATCCTCGGTGCCCTCGGCGTCCGGCGCGAAGCCAATCTTCAGCCGCACCGTGTTGGCGTCCAGCAGGGAGCCCGGGTCAATGGGGCCGCGGGTCGCGCCGTTCTCCGACACGATGGGTGCGGTGGTGGACCAGCCGTCCAGCGTGTTGAGGCCCGCGATGAGGCTCTGCGCGGGGCCCGCCTCGGGGGGCAGGGGCAGGTTCAGGTGAGCCAGGGTCGTCTCCGTGGCCGGCACGCGCAGCAGGTCATTGGGGAAGGGGATGACGCTGGCGTTCGGGTCGAAGGTGGCCTCCGGGTGGTCCATGATGCTGAAGGTCCACAGGAGGACGATGTCCTCGCGCTTCACGCTGAACTGCTCGGACACCAGGTTCAGGATGGGCGCGTAGCCGCGGCGCAGCTGCTCCAGCCGCAGGGCGCTGGCCGTCTGGTCCGCCAGGCGGGCGGCGGGCTCCGTCACCGTGGAGGGGATGAGCTCGGTGGCCGTCTGGCAGTCGGGCGCCTGCAGGTCGTCGCAGGTGACCAGCGACTCGGTGGAGCTGGCGAAGGACCACGTGGCGGACGGGATGACCGGCTTGCCGGCCGTCGTCTTCACGCCGTTCTCACCGCCGATGATGGCCACCGCGTAGCGGCCACCCTTGGGCCAACCCCCGGGCAGCGGGGGGATGATGGTGACGAGGTTGGTCTCCTCGTTGTACCCGATGTAGCTGGGCGTCGCCGGCTTCGCCAGCGGCGTGCCCGCGTACACGTCGATGATCTTCACCGTGTTCGTGTTGACCGTCCCCGCCTCCAGGCCTTGGATCCGGGTGGTCGCGGTGACGGTGGTGGGGAAGCCGTTGAGCGTGTTCACGTAGTCGCGCGTGAACTCCTGCTCCGCGGCGGGCGCCTGCGGGTTGATGGGCGCGTTGACCAGACCATTGACGATGGCCAGGTCGTTGGGCGACGGGACGACGGGCGGGGACCCGGTCGGATCGAACTCCGCGACGACGGAGTCTTCGGCGCTCCGCGGCGGGTCCTGAGCGATGTCGGGAGTACAGGCCGAGGCGCCCAGGGCAATAGCCCCGAGGAACAACACCTTTCTCATGGGTACAACCCCCTCCAAGTCCTGGGTTGGATGACTGGACTGGAAACGTTCGTGGCGTACCACGTCCCTGGGTTGGCAGGAAGACAAGGGACTTGACGCGTTGTGTCACTTGTGATGGCGCGTGCGGGGTGGTGAGACGGGCGGTCGTTGACACGCTGCGCAGTGGGCACCGGGCGGTTACGCTGCCGCGCATGAACCGACTATTGGGTGTGCTGGTGGTGGCGGTTGCCGTGGTGGCGCATGCGGAGGACGCGGGGGGCTTGACGTGGACGGCGCCCGCGGACTGGGCGGTGCAGGGGCCCCGGCCGATGCGCGCGGCGACGTACAAGCTCCCCGCGGCCAAGGGGGACACGGAGGGCGCGGAGCTGGCCGTCTTCTACTTTGGCCCGGGGCAGGGCGGCGCGGTGGACGCCAACGTGAAGCGCTGGGTGGGCCAGTTCCAGACGGCGGACGGCAAGCCCATCACGAAGGAGGCGAAGACGAAGGCGGAGAAGCTCAACGGCCTGCCGCTGACGACGGTGGACGTGAAGGGCACGTACACGGGCGGCGGGCCGATGATGGGCCCCTCCACGCCCAAGCCCGGCTTCCGGCTGCTGGGCGCCATCGTCGAGGGCGCCCAGGGCGCCGTCTTCTTCAAGCTGACGGGCCCGGAGAAGACGGTGGCCGCTTCGGAGAAGTCCTTCCGCAAGCTGCTGGAGTCGGTGAAGAAGCAGTAGCGAACAAGGCGCCACCCGCCGGCGCGGGGCTACTTCGCCCCGCGCGCGGGCTTCGCCTGGGCCTTGGTCGCGGTGCCACCCGCGAGCGCGCGCTGGACGGCCGCGGCCGGCGTGCGCTTGGCGGGCAGGTCCGGCATGAGGAGCACCTCGATGCGCCGGTTGCGCGCGCGGCCCAGCGGGGTCGCGTTGGTGGACACCGGCCGCATCTGCCCATAGCCCGCCGCCACCAGCCGCCGCGCGGGCACGCCGCCGGTGTCCTGGAGGAAGCGCACCACGTTCACCGCGCGCGCCACCGACAGCTCCCAGTTGGAAGGGAAGGTGCTCTGCAGCTTCTGCGACGGGGGCGAGTCATCCGTGTGGCCCGACACCTGGATGGACTTGTCCTCCACCTTGGCCAGCACGCTGCCCAGCCGCGTCAGCACCTCCTGGCCGCGCGCGCTGATGCTCGCGTCGCCGGAGTCGAACAGCACCTTGTCCACCAGGTCCACCTGGATGCGGCCCTCGACCTGGGACAGGCGGATGGCGCCGTCGGCGATCTCCGCCTTCATCTTGTCCTGCAGGTCGTCGTAGGTGGCCTTCAGCTTCGCCAGCTCCGCCTCCTGCTCCTGCACCGTCTGGCTGAGCTGCTCCTTCTCCGAGCTGAGCTGCTCCTTCTCCGTGGCGAGCTGGGTGCGCTCGGCTTCCAGCGTCGCCAGCTTCTGCTCCAACTGCAGCCGCGCGGTCTCCGCGTCCCGCGCCCGCGTGGCGGCGTCCATGGCGGCCTGGCGGGACTGCTCCGCCAGCGCCTCGGCCTGGCTCGTCCCGCGGTGCGCCAGGTACATCATCCCGCCCGACATCAGCACCACCAGCGCCGTCACCAGCCAGGGCACCCAGGGCCGTCCGTGCGGTGCCTGGCCGTGCTGCGTGGACTCCGTCATGTCGAGACCTCCCGAGTGGCTGAACGGGGGCCACCGTAGCCAGACGCCCAGGGTGCGCCTCAAGGCGCCCCGGTGTGCGCAGGTGTCTGGCGGTGCAAGGTTTCAGCGGCGTCAGAAGAGAGCCCGCCCCTGCGCACGCCGCGTCCGGCGGACCCGGCCTGGGAGCGGAAACCCGCGCCGGAGAGGGTGCACCTGGCTGCGAGGATGGACACGTTGAGCGCGGGGAGGCGTCCGCCATGGGACAGTTGATTGAGCCACGCGCGTGGTGCCGCTGGGGCCCACGGCGCCGCTCGGGGAGCCCCACGACGGGGCCCGGCGTTTCGGGTGACGGATGGCGGACGGAGCGCCTGGCCGGATGCTCATCCAGCGAACACCCGTCCGGAGTGACTGGCGTCTGGCTGACGGCTGGGACCCAGGGGTGGGCTGCAATCCCACGCGGACGCCGCAGCCTTTGAGCGGAGGCCCCCGGGCCTGCGACGTTCATTCATGGGGGCGGAGGAGGCTGGCATGAAGGCAGTGGCGATCATCCTCGCTGCGGGTGAGGCCCGGCGGATGGGCCACCCCAAGGCGCTTATCGAGCATGAGGGAGGCAAGAGCTTCCTCCAGTCCCTGGCATCCACCTTTGGCAAGGCGGGTTCCATGGTGCTCGGCGTGGTGGGGAAGGACTCCGAGGCGGTGCGCGAGCAGCATCCGGGAATGGAGCTGGTGGAAGCGGAGCGGTGGCAGGAGGGGCCCCTCCTGTCGATAAAGGCGGGGCTGGAGGCCGCGCTGGAGGCGGGCGCGGACGTGGTGTTGCTGCATCCGGTGGACATGCCGGCGCTGCGCGCGTCCACGCTCAAGTCGCTCCTGAAGATGGCGCAAGACGCGGATGAGCTGCTGCGGCCGGAGTTCGAGGGCGCGCCCGGCTGGCCGCTGGTGCTCTCCCGGAGCGGGGCGGAGCGGCTGCGCGCCGCGGACGGCCCGCAACTGGAGCCCGCGCTGGCGGCGATGAAGGTGCGCCGCGTGCCGGTGAAGGACCCGGGCGTGGTGGTGAACATCAACACGCCGGAGACGTACGAGCGCCTGTTCGGCACGCAGCCGCGGCTGGCGCCTCCGCCCAAGCGGCGCGGCACCAGCAAGCGCGGCACCGGCCCGGCGACGTCCAACGTGGCGGAGCTGGGAGGTGAGCTGGGCGGCGGTTCTGCGCCCATGGCCGCCGCGTCCGACGAGTAACGCGTGACGGAGGGCTGGCTGGGGCCCGTGAGACAGGGGCTCCGGCCAGTACCACTGGACGCGTCAGAACGTGAGGCCCAGCCCCAGGTACGGGCCGGTGAGCCGCTCGACTTGCTCCTCCCCGTTCGTGTGCCCGGCATCGTTGAGGTAGAGCGCGCGCCAGCCACCGCGCAGGTTGAGCGCGCCCGCGTGCAGGGCCAGGCCGGCCTGGGCATCCACCTGACGGTGCGGGAACGGCACCGCCTGGATGCGCGCCTCGATGTCCACTGGCGAGGCGCCGATGCAGGCCTCCGCGGACGCGGCGAAGCTGGGGCCCACGAAGAGGATGCTCGGCGCATGCGCGCTGGCGAAGCCGCCCTCCAGCCGCAGCCGGCCCCGCGCGCCCGCCCACAGCGCCGCGGAGGCATGCGCGCTCAGCAGGGTGATGCGGTCGGTGGCCCCCGAGCCGTCCGTCGCGGGCAGCGTCATGCCGGTGATGCGCGTGTCCAGGCCCAGGCGGCGGCCGTCCATGGCCATGAAGAGCCCCATGGCCCCGGCGTCGCCCAGCAAGTCCCCCTGCACGCCCATGCGCACCAGCAGCGGCACCGTGTCCTCCGGCTCGCGCATCACCCGCTGGGCGGGCCGCGCGGAGGCGAAGCCCGGGCGGGTGGCGCCGATGAGGGCCCCCGTGACGATGACGCCCGGTGGCAGCCGGCGCACGCGCGTGACGCGCCGCCGGGGCGCGTCGTCACCCCGGGGCGTGCGCTCGCGGCCAATGGCGGAGGCCGGGTGGGCGCGGCGGTTGCCGCGCGAGCGCTCGCGGCGCTGGCCAACGGCGGACGCGGGATGAGCCCGGGCGCCGCGCGACACCTGGGACGGGGGGCCTGGCGGGGCGGGCTCCGGGACGAAGACGAGGACGAGGAGGTGCCGCGCTTGCCGAAGCGCGCCTGGGCGGGGGAGGTGCCCAGCAGGACACCCGCCGCGAGCGCGGCGCACAGCACGGCCTTGGATGCGGGCAAGGTCCACTCCTCGTGGGGGTTTCGGGGGCGGGCGGATTCAACCGCCTTCCCTCCCCACGGACCATGGGCCTCCAGCGCGACGTGTCGTCCACCAGCGCGTGCTGTGCGGCGCCGGACACCGCGGCGGGGTTCGCCGTCGCCGCGAATGTGGCGCGTGGTGCTGGCGGGCGGCAGCGGCCTTTCCCGAGCTGTAATATCTGCATGCTCGGGCCCGGCAGATGCTCATGCTTTGACAGAGAGCGGGATGCGGCGAAGTCGCTCGTGCCTGGGCGCGAAGGAGGGACTAGGGTGCCGGGTGTGACTCATCCCGTGGTGCAGCCGCAGGTCCTGATTGTGGAGGATGACCCGGACGTTCGGGGGGCCATGGCGGAAGCGCTGCACGACGAGGGCTTCGAGGTGTCCATGGCCATCAACGCCGTGGAGGCCCTTCGCGTGCTCGCGGCGTTGGAGTCCCCCTGCCTGGTGCTGCTCGACTGGGAGATTCCGCGCGTGGACGGGCGAGGGCTGCTCGAGCGGCTGCGGTCCGATGAGCGCTTCGCCGGGACGCGGGTGGTGGTGATGACGGCGGAGGCCGGGCCGCTGCCGCCTGGCGCGGCGGGGGTGCTGCGCAAGCCCGTGCGACTGGAGATGCTGCTGGAGGCGACGCGGCGGCACTGCCCGGTGGCCAGCGGCGCGGTGAAGACGCCCGCGTGAGGGCTCCAGAAGACGTCAGTAGGTGAGGCCCAGGCCCAGGAAGGGGCCGTAGAAGGTGTCGACGTGGGAGACGCCATCCACGTAGCCGGCGTCGTCCAGCACCATGCCGCGGTAGCCGCCGCGCAGCACCACCGCGCCCAGGTGCAGCGCCAGCGCGGCGCTCGCGTCCACCTGCCGGTAGGGGAAGGGCGTCACCTGCACGCGGGCCTCCAGGTCCAGGGGGCCGGCGATGCAGGCCTCCAGGGAGGCGCCGAGGCTGGGGCCGACGAAGGTGATGTCCGGCGCGTGCGCGGTGCTGACGCCCGCCTCCGCGCGCACGCGGGCACGCTCGTGGGAGATGAGCGCCCAGGTGAGGTGGGACTGCGTCAGGGTGATGGAGTCCGAGCCGCTCGTCCCATCATCCGTGGGCAGGCCCAGGCCCGTCAGCCGCAGGTCCACGCCGAAGCGCCGGCCCTCCAGCCCGAGGAACAGGTCGGCGCCGCCGCCCCCTTCGTTGACGGGCCCGCCCTGGAGGCCCAGGCGGAAGGACAGCGGCGCCGCGTGGCGCGCCCCGCGCAGCTCCGGCGACAGGCTCAGCCGGTGGTTGCCGGTGGCGAAGAAGAAGGAGAGCCAGCTCACCGACGTGGTGCTCGAGCCGCCACTCGCGTACCGCCGGTTGCGCGAGGAGCGCGGCCGGGACGTCCGCCGGGGCGCGTCGTCGTCATCGTCGTCCGAGCCGATGGCGGAGGCCCCGTGCTCCTTGTCATCCCCATCCCGCTTCGGCTCGCTCTGGGACGGCCGCGAGCGCTTGCCGAAGCGGGCCTCGGCCGCCGTGGGACCCAGACCCAGCGCGAGCGCGAGAAGGGCACACAGCAGGGTCCGGATTGGGAACACGGGGTCAGCTCCTGGGGATGGGCCGGGGATGCGGCCGCCGGAGTCCTGGACGCCCGGCGGCCTGCTTTATTCAATCCGCGTCATTGCTTGGGCGGCGCTGGGCAGGCGGCGGGGTCTTTCAGGCACGCGTCCGTCTGCAGGCACTGGCCCGGGGACTTCGCGAGCTTGCACGAATCCGTGCACTTGGGAGGGGACACGGAGTAGTCACACGTCCCCCCACAGGTGGTCTGCGCCTTGGGGTCCACATCCTCGCAGGGCGAGCGCAGGAACACGGTGATGGGCTCGGGGTGATGGACGCCGCGCGAGTCGTCGCAGCCCTCGAAGTCGCCGTCTCCCCAGACGGCGGCGCCGTCATTCAACTTGCAGCGGGCGGGGCGGGGGTTGTAGCTGCCCGGCTCGCAGGGGCCCGCCGCGTGCGCCATGCAGCCGGAGATGCTCTGGCCGCCGATGTCGGCGTTGGCGCAGATGCGCGAGCGCAGGTGGCTGTCGCCGTCCACCCAGTCCCGGCCGTGGCAGGCGTGGACGTTGTCGTGGACCACGCCCTTGAAGCGCAGGTTGACGAGCTTGGGCTCGAAGGTATCCGGGTTGAGGACGACCTCCACCGTCAGCTCGCGCGAGTCGAACATGTTTCCGTAGAAGGCGCCCTCCCGGAACGTGTACGCGCCGAAGGGCTCGGCCGGGTAGGTGCCGGCGGTGGCAACCGGGGCCACCCAAGAACCCGGCGTCGCGGCGCGGCTGTAGGGCGCGGACATGATGCTGTAGCGGCCGCTCGCGGGGCACTTGAAGTCGACGCTGGGCTCGATGCCGCCGCAGGGGTTGTCGAGCGTGTCGGCCAGGCGGTCCTCCCAGGCGCAGCCCCGCGGGTCCTCGCACACGCGCAGCACCCGGTCGCCGAAGATGCGGCCCAGGCGGCCGGTGCAGGTTTCCGGGTGGGGCGCGCCCGCGGCCACCGTCACCTTCTCGCCCGGGGTGCAGGCGCCCACGTGCTCCCCCAGCCAGCCGCACTCGGCCTGGAGGCCCGCCTCACCCGACGCGCAGGGCAGGAACATGGGGCTCCACTCCCGGTGGTTGCCTGAGGGGTTGAAGCGCCGGAGCTCGCGCGAGTCCTCGCCGCGCATGGACACCATCACGCTGTCCCCGAAGGCGTTGTTGCGCGCCAGCAGACAGGCCGTCACGTAGCCCAGGCAGGCCTGGGTCGGCTTGTCCTTCTCCCACTCCGGGCACAGCCCCAGCTCGCCCTTGAAGCTGTAGATGTCGCCGGCGCGGCTCTTCCACTTCACGGTGGCGCCCGGCGGCAACGCGCACTCGGTCAGGTAGGTCATCACTTCCCGGGCAGGTGGGTGCTCCAGCGTGTGCTTCAGCCGTCCGTCGGTGGCGAACGACTGCGTGTGCAGTGGCATCGTGGTGAGGGCATCCAGCGCGGCCCGGTTGCTGGTGAGCGCGTTGAAGGCCAGCTCCTCGGTGCGGAGCGAGTTCAGGATGCGGATGCCGGGCTCCGCCTGAACCGGAGCCTGGGGAAGCAGCAGCGCGGTCAGGAACAGGAGCGCGGCCCGCGAGGAGCGCGAGGAAAGGCGAAGCGCGAAGGGCGACATAAAGCGTGGACCTCGGAGCGAAAAGGGACTCGATGACTCCCGGGGTAGCACGTAGCGGGCCGGACGCTCAGGCCCGCGGTTTCGCGGGGTTGCCAGCGGGCCCTGTTGCCTGGGGGGCCACACCCGCTCAAGGGGTGTGGACGTGGAGGCCACGCGCTGTCAGCGCCGTCCCTGCTTCTTGGCCTTGGCCAGGCGCCGGGGCTCGGGCTTGCCCGGCGCGGGCGGCGGCTGGAGCGCCGTGGTGCACGCGGCGGTGGCCGTCACCGCGGCGGCATAGGCGGCGTGGTGCTGTTGCTCCAATGTCCGCAGCCGGCGCGACATGGCCTCGCGCAGGGCCTGGAGCTCGGCCACGCGGGCCTCGGACTCGGCCGCCTCGCGTGTCAGGGCGTCGTTGCGTTCCACCAGGGCGGAGATGGAGCGCGAACCCGCCCAGGCCCCTGTCGTGGCGAGCAGCACCGCGCTCACCAGCAGGCCCCAGGGCAGCCACGCCCGGCGCGGGGGCGCCGACTCGTTTCGCTGCATCGCTTCCATGTCCGCGAGGTTAGCGGCCCATGCGGGGTAGGCTTCAAGGGGAGGACGTGGGAGCGCGCGCCACAGCGAGGCGTGCTGGCCACCCCGAGGCCAGGGCGCAGCCCCCCGGCCGCCGGTTGATGCGGCTGGGCTTGATTCGAGGCCCGTGGGTGAGGCGTCATCCGGCCCCTTTCCTCAACTTCGGGAGCCGGTGGTCTGATGGCGATTGCGTGCGTGGTGCTGGACTTCGACGGAACCTTCACGGACGTGGCGGCGGAGAGCGCGCCCTTCCTCCGGCATTTCCGGCAGGGCCTGGCGGCGGCGGTAGGGGAGGACCTGGAGTCCGCGTGGGAGGAGGAGGTCGCCGCGTTGCGCGCGGGCGCGGACGCGCTGGGCTGGGATTTGGGCGGCCGGGTGGTGGCGCCCGCGACGGCGGACCCGTACCTGACGGCCACCTGCGCGGCCCACCGCCTCATGCAGCGCTTCGGGCAGGGCCAGGACGAGGCCCGCCGCTCCGACGTGGTGCAGAAGCTCTACCGCGAGGCCTACGCGCACTCGGCCACCGCCTTCAAGCCGGAGGCGAAGGAGGTGCTGGAGGCGCTGGTGGCCACGGGCCTGCCGGTGACGGTGGTGACCAACGCGCACACGGATTTGGTGGAGAAGAAGCTGGACCAGCTGGCGCCCAAGGGGCGCGAGAAGCTGACGGTGTCCGGGGACGCGCGCAAGTTCCTCCTGGACCCGCCGGACGCGCCGGATGCCCGCTTCACCGCGGTGCCGGAGACGCAGACGCTGGACGGCGTGCTGCGCCGCCCCGTCTACCTGCGCCGGGGCCGGTACTTCCAGGCCCTCAAGCGCGTCTGGGAGGCCACGGGCACCACGCCAGAGCAGACGCTGGTGGCCGGTGACATCTACGAGCTGGACCTGGCGCTGCCCGCCGCCCTGGGCGCGCACGTGCAGCTGGTGGCCCGCGACAACGTGCTGCCCTACGAGCTGAAGGCCATGGAGCTGCTGGGCGCGCGCGGCGGCGTGGACCGCAGCCTGCACGGCGTGCTGCCCCGCCTGCGCTGAAGGCCGGGCCCGCGGAAACACGAAGCCCCGCCTCCCGGTGAAGGGAGCGCGGGGCGCGTGGGCCACAACCGGCGGGGGCGTTAAACCTTGGCGCCCGGCGTCGGCTGGAAGACCTCGTTGAACTCGGTGATGGCCTTGCTCAGCGCCGTCTTGATGTCGGCGGTCAGCTCGCGCTTCGACGCCAGGTCCTTGGCGACGTTCGGGTGCTTGCCGTCGGCGAACTCCAGGAACTCACGCATCCAGCGCACCACGTCGGCCACCGGGATGTCGCGAATCCAGCCGCGCTTCTTGGGGTCGTCGCGGTTGGTGGCGGCGTAGATCTGCATGACCTGCTTCTCGACGGGCATGGGCTCGTACTGGCCCTGCTTGAGCAGCTCCACCATGCGGGCGCCGCGCGCCAGCGTCTCCTGGGTGGCCTTGTCCAGGTCGGAGCCGAACTGGGAGAAGGCGGCCAGCTCGCGGTACTGCGCGAGCTCCAGCTTCATGGTGCCGGCCACCTGCTTCATGGCCTTGATCTGCGCGGCCGAACCGACGCGGGACACGGAGAGGCCCACGTTGATGGCCGGGCGGACGCCGGCGAAGAAGAGGTCCGTCTCCAGGAAGATCTGCCCGTCGGTGATGGAGATGACGTTCGTCGGGATGTACGCCGACACGTCACCGGCCTGCGTCTCGATGATGGGGAGCGCGGTGAGCGAACCGGCGCCCTCCTCGTCGGACAGCTTGGCGGCGCGCTCCAGCAGGCGGCTGTGCACGTAGAACACGTCGCCGGGGTAGGCCTCGCGTCCCGGCGGGCGGCGGAGCAGCAGCGACAGCTGGCGGTACGCCACGGCCTGCTTGGACAGGTCGTCGTACACGATGAGCGCGTGCATCTTGTTGTCGCGGAAGTACTCGCCCATGGCCACGCCGGCGTACGGCGCGAAGAACTGCATGGGGGCCGGGTCGGAGGCGTTGGACGCCACCACCGTGGTGTACTCCATGGCGCCGAAGCGGTTCAGCTTCTCCACCACCTGGGCCACCGTCGACTGCTTCTGGCCGATGGCCACGTAGATGCAGTAAACGTTCAGGCCCTTCTGGTTGATGATGGTGTCGATGGCGACGGCCGTCTTGCCCGTCTGGCGGTCACCGATGATGAGCTCGCGCTGACCACGACCCACCGGCACCAGCGCGTCCAGCGCCTTGATGCCCGTCTGCAGGGGCTCGTGCACGCTCTTGCGGGCCACGATGCCGGGCGCCTTCACCTCCAGGCGGCGCATCTCCGTGGCCGCGATGGGGCCCTTGCCGTCCAGCGGCTTGCCGAGCGGGTCCACCACGCGGCCGAGCAGCTCCTTGCCCACCGGCACGGAGGCAATCTGCTGAGTGCGCTTGACGGTGTCGCCCTCACGGATGGCCTGGAAGTCACCCATGATGGCGACGCCGACGTTGTCCTCTTCCAGGTTGAGCACGAGGCCCTGCACGCCGTTGGCGAACTCCACCAGCTCACCGGCGAGCGCGCCCTCGAGGCCGTAGATGCGCGCGATACCGTCACCGACGGACAGCACGGTCCCCGTCTCCGCGACGGTGACCTTCTTCCCGTAATCCTTGATCTGCTCCCGGATGATTCTGCTGATCTCGTCGGCGCGGATTTCCATGAGCGTATGCGTCCTTGCGCAGGGGCGGCCGACGTGGAGCAGGCCGCCGAAACCTTGAAGTCGGGGCCCCTTACCATGCACACCCACCCGCTGCAATGCGGTCGGCGACAGGCCCCAAGGCCTTCAGTGTCCCGCTCCCTCACGGGGCAGCCAGGCGGTGAAGCTGACGCCGCCCCCGGAGCAGGACTCCACCGCCAGCTTCCCCCCGTGGGCCACGGCGATCTGCCGCGCGAGGTAGAGCCCCAGGCCCAGGCCCTCTGGGGTGGCGCCGCGCTCCTTGCGGAAGGGCTCGAAGAGGGAGGAGTGCTCTTCCGCCACCACGGTCAGTCCAGGGCTCTTCACGCAAAGCGTGACGCCGCCCACCGCGCCCGCCACGCGCAGGGTGATTGGCGACTCCTCGGCGCCTTGATGGAGCACGCTGCCCAGCAGGTTGTCGGCCAGCTGTGCCAGCCGGCGGGTGTCCCAGTGGCCGCGCAGGTCGCCTTCCGTCTCCAGGTGGAGGGTGCGCCGGGGATGCTCGCGGCGGCGCTCCTCCACGACGCGCTCCACCACCGCGTCCAGCACGGCGGGCTCCGGCCGCAGCGCCAGCCCGCCCGTCAGCCGCGTGCGGGTGAAATCCATCAGCTCCTGGAGCATCCGCTCCATGCGCCGGGCGGACCGGGCCACCTGGCCCACCAGCGTGCGCTGCGGCTCCTCCAGCCCGTCCATCCGCTGCAGGGAGCGCGTGCCTTCCTGCAGTGATTGCAGGGGCGCTCGCAGCTCCGCGTCCACCACACCCAGCATCTGGTGCCGGAACTGCTCGGTGCTCGCGGAGCGCTCCTCGGCGGCCTTGCGGCTGCTGATGTCCCAGACCGCGGCCAGCCGCACCTGCCGGCCTTCCCACGTCACGTAGCGCCCCAGCACCTCCAGGGGCAGCCGCTGGCCATCCCGGCGGAGGACGACCACCTCATAGGGCGTCTCCAGCCCGCGGCTCAGCACCAGCCCCACCTGCGAGCGGAACTCCGGGGCGACGTAGTCCGCCAGGTGCCGGCCGATCATCTCCGACGGAGACGCGTAGCCCAGCAGCTGGGACATCGCCCGGTTGGCGTCCATCACGATGCCGTTGTCATGCAGGAAGTGCCCGTCACAGGCCACGTCCGCCAGGCTGCGCATGTGCGACTCCCGCGCGCGCAGCCGTTGCTCCTCCAGGACGCGCTCCGTCTCGTCGCGCACCCACAGCGCCACCCCTGCCAGCGCGCCGCCCTGCAGCGCCGGGGACAGGCCCACCCGCAGGTGCCGCTCACCCGCAGCGGGAGCCAGCACGCCGCGCACGGGGGTCTCCGTCACGTCCTCCCCGGAGAGCGCCCGGGCCAGCAGCGGCGACAGCGCCTGCGCCACCTGCGGCCACAGCTCCGCCAACGGACGGCCCACGTGCGCGCGCGGCTCCAGGCCGGACAGCGCCGCCAGCGTGGCATTCACCCACACCGGACGCAGCTCCCGGTCCAGCAGGGCCACGCCACACCCCGCCGCGCTCAGCAGGGCCCCCAGGAAGGGCCGCGCCTCCTCGGGCGCCGCCAGCGTGGACGGACCTTCGGAATACCGGTGGAGTAGGGACTGCGGCATGGTCAGGTCGTCCAGGCGGCACGGGGCTGTCCCGTTCCGCTGGCGAGTATACCGCTGTCAGGGCCCGCTGGGAATACCGGTTAGCCCTGGACTGCGGGGTGATGAAGACGACCTGGAACGTTGGTTGCCCGGCGAGCGGGCAGGCCTCAGCGCTGCTTCAGCTCGCGGCGCAGCTCCTCGAGCTGGGTCCGGATGCTGCCGTCGTAGAGGATGCTGCCCACCTGAGCGGCGACCCCCCCCAGCAGGCTGGGGTCCACGCGCGTCTCCAGCAGGACGTTGCGCTGGGTGAGCTGCTGCAGGGTCTGCTGGAGCTGGGCCAGGGCGTCGGCCGGGAGCGGCGCGGCGCTGGTGACGTGGCCCCGGACGCGGCCGGCACGGGCATCCGCCATGTCGCGGTAGAGGCGGGCGATGTCCGCCAGGTAACCCAGGCGGTTGCGGTCCACCAGCAGGCGGAGGGTGTTGGCCAGCGTGGGCTCCACGCCGCCGGGGATGGCCGTCATCACCGACTCCACCACCCGCAGGCGCTGCTCGCGGGTGTAGGCGGGGTTGACGAGCACATCCGTCAGCTCGGCGTTCTTCGCGATGACGTCAGCGAAGGCGGTGAGCTGCTCGGCGACGGCGTCAGTGCGGCCCGCCTCTGAAGCGACATCGAGGAGGGCGCGGGCGTAGCGGCGGGCGATCGACACGTTCACCATGGCGGTCGCGCCCTTAGCACGGGCATTTCCCCCGAGCAACGTCCCTGGCATCGGGGCGCCCTGTCACCCGGGGCACGCCTGCCGGCCCGGGCCGCGGCGTGGGAAAGCGACGCTTATCGGCAGGCAGGCGCGGGAAGGGGGCTTGGCGAGCTGGCGCGAACACCCGTAGGGTGGTGTCCTCTCGGCCCCCCATGCATGACCCCGTCATCGGCATCGACCTGGGTACTACCAACAGCGCCGTGGCGACCGTGGAAGACGGACGCCCGCGCCTGATTCCCGCGCGCGCGGGTGGCCGGTTGACGCCGTCCACGCTGGGCGTGAACAAAGCTGGCGAGCGCGTGGTGGGCGTCGCTGCACAATCCCTGGCCGAGGAGCACCCGGACTCCGTGGTGTGGGCCACCAAGCGCTTCCTGGGGCGCCGCTACACGCCGGAGCTGATTCAGGAGGCGAAGGCGCTGGTGCCGTATCCGCTGGTGGCCGGGCCCGCTGGCGACGTGCGCGTGCGGCTCGCCGGGCGGGTGATGCCCGTCACGCAGGTGTCCGCGATGATTCTGGGCGAGCTGGCCCTGGACGCGCAGGCGCACTTCGGCCGCCCCGTCACCAAGTGCGTCATCACCGTCCCGGCCAACTTCGACGACAACCAGCGGCAGGCCACGCGCGAGGCGGCCAGCATCGCCGGGCTGGACGTGGTGCGGCTGGTGAACGAGCCCACCGCCGCGGCGCTGGCGTATGGCCTGTCGCGCGGCTTCGAGGGCAACGCGCTGGTGTTCGACCTGGGCGGTGGCACCTTCGATGTGTCCATCCTCGAGGTGAAGTCCGGCGTCTTCGAGGTGCGCGCCACCGGCGGCGACCCGAAGCTGGGCGGCGAGGACTTCGACCAGCGCATCGTCCAGTGGCTGCTGGCGCAGGTGGACGATGAGCTGCGGCACGTGGTGTCGCAGGACGCGCAGAGCCTGCGCCGGCTGAAGGTGGCCGCCGAGTCCGCCAAGCGCGAGCTCACCGAGAAGGAAGAGGCGTCCATCTACGTCGCCGGGCTGGGAGACCACTCGGCGCCCGGCAAGCGGATGGCGGAGCTGGAGACGGTGCTGACGCGCTCCTTCTTCGAAACGCTGTCCGAGCCGCTGTCGCGCCGCTGCCTGGACGTCTGCGAGTCGGTGATGCGCGACGCGAAGATGGACCCGCACGCGGTGGACGTGGTGCTGCTGGTGGGCGGCATGACGCGCGTGCCGCTGGTGCGGCGGCTGGTGGCGGACTTCTTCGGCCGCGCGCCCTCCACGGACGTGCACCCCGACGAGGCCGTCGCGCTGGGCGCCGCGGTGCAGGCCGACGAGCTCATCCGCCAGTCCGGTCAGGCGCTGCTGCTGGACGTCGCCACCCAGAGCCTGGGCGTGGGCGTCATGGGCGGGCGCGTGAAGCGGCTCATCCCGAAGAACACCGGCGTGCCGGTGGTGGCGCGGGACATCTTCTATCCGGGCAGCTCCGGCCAGCAGGAAGCGCGCATCCCCGTGTACCAGGGCGAGAGCGAGTTCCAGGACGAGAACTACAAGCTGGGCGAGGTGGTGCTCAAGCGCCTCCACGTCGCCTCGCGCGGAGACGTGCCGCTGGAGGTCGTCTTCGAGCTGTCCAGTGAGGCGATTCTCTCCGTCAAGGCCACGGACCTGACCACCGGCAACATGGAGGCCGTGCGGCTGGAGGCCCGCGCCGGGTTGCCGCAGGGCGAGGCGGAGAAGCTGGGCGCGGAGCAGGCCCACTACGCGCGCTCGCAGGGCGTGGTGGACTCGAAGCGCGCGGAGGAGCTGTTCCGCAAGCTGCTGGAGCGCGGGGAGAAGCTGGCGCGGCTCCTCCAGCGCAGCGCCCAGGAGAACCCCAGCCCGGAGGCGCAGGCCACCCTGGGCACGGTGCAGCGCCTGCTGGATGGCGGCCGGTCCGCCCTGGACAGCGGCAACGCGGCGCAGTGCGCCACCATCGCCAAGCAGCTCACGCGGTTGTTGTCCGGTCGCCAGGAGCCTCGCGCCTGAGCGTCCATCCCCGAACGGTGGCCCCGGGCGCCCGTGGCCTTGGCACCTCTTTCCACCTATCCGTGAGCGTATGAGCCCTCCTCCCAACGCGCGTGACACCGTGTTCGTGGTGGATGACTCCCGCACCGCCCGGGAGGTGGTGCGCCTGCACCTGACGCGGCTGGGCTGCGAGGCGGTGGCGCTGGAGGGCGGCGAGACCTGCATGGCCGAGCTGGCCCGGCGCACCCCGGCGCTCATCCTGTTGGACCTGCGCATGGAGCGCATGCAGGGTGATGAAGTGTGCCGGCTGGTGAAGGCCCACCCGGCGGGGCGCAACGTGCCCGTCATCATGTTCACCTCCGGCGGCGAGCCCCACGAGGTGATGCACTGCTGGCGCGCGGGCGCCGACGACTTCCTGCCCAAGCCGGTGGCGCTGGGCGCCCTGGAGGCGAAGCTGGCCGCGGTGCGCCAGGCCCGGGAGCGTGTCCGCGAGGGCCTGCCGCGAGGGCGCCGGGTGCTGCTGGTGGAGGGCGGGCGCTTCCTGCACACCTTCCTGGGCGGCTCGCTGGAGCAGGAGGGCCTTCACGTCCTCTACGCACGGGACATGGGGGACGCGGCGAACCTGGCGGCGGAGCACGGCGCGCACCTGGATGGCTTCGTGGTGGACGTGTCGCGCACGCCGCGCGAGGCGCTGGCCCTGGCCACGAAGCTCCACGACGCGCACCCGCGCAAGCCGCTGGTGCTGCTGTCGCGCGCGGAGGAGTCGCAGGAGGTGCTCGCCCGGGCGCAGGCGCTGGGGGGCGCGCCGCTCCTGGAGAAGCGTCACCTGGGCGCGGACGAGCTGCTCGGCCGCGTCCTGGGGCGGCTGGTCCCGGGCCACACCCCGCTGCGCGCCGCCGAGCGCGTGCCCTTCTTCACGGTGGTGGAGTTCACCACGGCCAACGGGACGACGCTGTCGGGCTTCAGCCATGACGCGGGGCCGGGCGCGCTCTTCGTGCGCACCCTGACGCCAGCGCGCGAGGGCACGCGGCTGACGCTGAAGGTGTTGCTCGCGGGCCAGCGCTCGCCCTGCACCGCCGAGGCGACGGTGGCGTGGTCCAACCCGCCCCTGCCGCAGGGCGCCTTCCGGTCCGCGGTGGGCATGGGGCTGCGGCTGGAGCACATGGACCCGGTGCTCACCCAGCAGTTCGTCCGCTTCGTGCCCCGGGGTCTCGGTTTTCCGGCTCCAGGTTCACCGCGCGCCTCAGGTTTCTGAGAGGCGCGGGGCCGCGCGACCGCTCGACAGGCCTGGGTTCACAGGGGGCGAGGCCCTGGCACGCCAGTGGCAACAAGGCCCGGCCGCCGCTGGCGTGACACCGGGGAGGCCCGTGGGCCGCCAGTGGGGCCGAAGCGCAGAGGGAGGGGCGAATGCAGCAGTGGAAACGCTGGAGTTGGGCCGGAGTGGTGGCGGTCGTCGCGGTGGGGTGTGGTGACGAGGGAAGCAAGCCGCCGCCACCGTTCGGCAACGAGCCCGTGCGGCAGGAGGCCCGGCTGGAGACCTTCCCCGGCTGCGAGGCCCTGGAGCAGCACATCGAGGACACCGCGACGAAGCAGATGCGCGCGGTGCTGGAGGTCTACAAGCAGTACACCTACGGGGGTGGCCGAGGGGGTGAGGCGCCGCCCACGCCCACGGTCGGGGCACCGCAGGAAGACTCCGCTGGCGGCGGCGGCAGCCCCACCGACTACACGGGCACGAACAACCAGGTGTCCGGCGTGCACGAGGCCGACTTCGTGCAGAACGATGGCACGCGCATCTTCGTGCTGTCGGGGCAGCGGCTCTACCTCCACCGCTCCTGGCCCGCCGAGCAGCTCGCGCGGACGGCCGCGCTGGAAGTGGAGGGCTGGCCGCGGGAGATGTTGCTCGACCCCGAGCGCAACCGGCTGGTCATCACCTCGGCGGTGTCCGAGCCGCGGCCGGGCTCGGGCTCGGGAGGCCGCGTCACGGACGGGCCCGCACTCGACTGCGCCGGCTTCGGCTGTGGCGGCTACGGGCACGGCAACACCGTGAAGGTGACGGTGGTGGACGTGGCGGACCTGGAGGCGCCGCGGGTGCTGGAGCAGGTATACCTGCCCGGCGGTTACCTCAGCGCCCGGCGCGTGGAGGGCGCCGTGCGGCTGGTGGTGTCGGACGGGTTCCGCTGGCCCGCGGACGTGCGCCTCTACCCCGAGTATTCGCGGGGGCTCTTCGACAACCGGCTCCGGCTGGCCGCGCACATCGACGCGCTCATCCAGCAGAACGAGCAGGCCATCCGCGCGCAGACGCTGGCGCAGTGGCTCCCCCCTGGGCGCCGCGTGACGGCGGCCGGCGAGGTGAAGCCGCTCGCGTATGACTGCACGTCGTTCTACCGCACCAACGCGCCCACGGGCCTGGGCCTGGTGTCGGTGCTGTCGCTGAACCTGGACGCGAGCGAGTCGGAGCCTGGCCGCACCAGCCTGGTGGCGGCGCCCGGCGAGGTGTACGCGTCCCATGACGCGCTCTACCTGGCGGCGCGCCACTGGTGGTGGTGGCCGGAGCCGGGCCAGACGACGCACACGTACCTCCACAAGTTCGACATCCGCGACCCGGACCGGGCCACCTACGTGGGCAGCGGCACGGTGGAGGGGTACGTCGTCAACCAGTTCGCCATGGACGAGCACGAGGGCGTGCTGCGGGTGGCCACCACCGTGGAGCTCCCGGGGGAGGAGGTCGCGGGGGATGGCGACGCCGTGTGGACGCCTCCGGAGACGGTCAACCGCGTGGTGACGCTGCGCGAAGAGGGCGGGTACCTGAAGCAGCTGGGGCGCAGCGAGGACCTGGCCCGGGGCGAGCGCATCTTCAGCGCGCGCTTCGTGGGCACGCGCGGCTACGTCGTCACCTTCCGGCAGGTGGACCCGCTCTTCACCTTCGACCTGAGCGACCCGGCGCACCCGCGCATGGTGGGCGAGCTGAAGATTCCCGGCTTCTCCACCTACATCCATCCGCTGGGCGACACGCACCTGCTCACCTTCGGCGAGCACCGCAACGAGGACGGCACCTGGCAGGACCGCGCCCTCAAGCTGTCGCTCTTCGACGTGAGCGACCTGGCGCGGCCCAGGGAGACCTTCACGCACCAGCTGGGCTCGATGAGCAGCCACAGCGAGGCGCTCCAAGAGCACAAGGCCTTCACCTACTTCCCCGCCAAGGGATTGCTGGCCCTGCCCTTCATGGACTGGGATTACAACGCCTCCGACTACTGGTCCGGCTTCCGCAGTGAGCTGCGCGTCTTCCGCGTGGACACGGCCACGGGCTTCTCGCCGGTGGGCACCGTCTCCGTGCGGGACATGTACCAGGCGTTCAACTTCCCGCACTGGAGCTGGTACTGGCAGCCCACGGTGCGCCGCAGCATCATGGCGGACGACTACGTGTACGCCATCTCCGACGCGGGCCTGCGCGTGTCCCACGTGAGCAGCCTCCAGACGCCGCTGGCCACCGCGCCCTTCCTGCCTCCGGCGCCCGCTCAGCCAGGGCCCCAGGGGCCGTGACGCGGGGCTGACGCGCGACTCGCCCCCTGGGACGCCGGGTGTCCCAGGGGACGTGTCATGGGGATGGCATCACCAGCCTCCTGGTCAGGCGAGGGGTCGCGGCGCCGTCGGACGTGGGCAGCGCATTCCCTGCCGGAAGGCGCTATAGGCGCACTCCCCATGTCCACCGCCGTGTTACCGACGTCCTCCGTGAATTCTCCCCGCACCGAGCTCCGAGAGCTGTCCCGGCTGGCGATCCCCATCGCCATCGCCCAGGGCGGGCAGGCGCTCATGGGGTTGGTGGACACGCTGGTGATGGGGCGCGCGGGGACGTCCGCGCTGGCGGCGGTGGGGCTGGGCAACGGCCTCTTCTTCGCCGTCAGCGGCTTCGGCATGGGCCTGATGATGGGGTTCGACCCGATGATGTCCCAGGCCATGGGCGCGCGGCACTTCACCCGGGCCCGGGGGCTGCTCTGGCAGGGCGGCTGGCTGGCGCTCTTCTCGGGCCTGGTGTTGGGGGCGCTGCTGCTGCTGACGCCGCCGTTGCTGCTCTTGGGCGGCATTGGCGCGGCCGAGGTCTCGGGCGCCCGGGACTACCTGTTGTGGCGCGCGCCCAGCATGCCGCTGATGCTGGCCTTCCTCATGGTGCGCTCGTATTGCCAGTCCACGGCCTACACACGGCCGCTGGTGATTGCGACGGTGGCGGCCAACGTCTTCAACGTGGCCGCGGACGTGCTGCTGGTGTTCGGCGGTGAGGTGTTGCCGGCCGCCTTCGGGCCGCTGAGGGCGATTCCAGCCATGGGCGTGGCGGGCTCCGCGATGGCGACGACGCTGTGCACCGCGGTGCAGCTGGGCGTGGTGGTGTTCGCGGTGCGGGGCAGGCCCCTGGTGGGCGCCGAGTCCTCCACGCGCCTGCCCGTGTGGGCGGACCTGGCCCGGGCGGTGAAGCTGGGCATCCCCATTGGCCTCCACTTCTCCGCGGAGATTGGCGTGTTCGCGCTGGCGGGGGTGCTGGCGGCGGGCCTGGGGCCGGCGAGCGTGGGGGCGCATCAGATTGCCATCTCCTTCGCGAGCGTCACCTTCACGGTGGCCATGGGCATCGGCAACGCGGGCAGCGTCCGGGTGGGCTGGGC
>NZ_JABXEO010000076.1:0-44310 GCF_013372585.1 Myxococcus sp. AM010 | reverse complement strand
GGCTTGGGGGCGGGCTGGGCGCGGGAGCGCGCCAGGTTGTGCGCGGCCACCATGTCCCGGGAGAAGTCCTTCGCCGCGGGGAGGGCCGAGGTGGGCTGCCTGGAGGCCACGGCCTGCCGGGAGGTGGCGTGCTGTCTGCGCCCCTGCTGGGTGCCACCCCCCGCGCAGCCGAGCAGCGGCAGCAGGAGCAGGGCGGACCAGCGGGAGGCGCGGGAGGAGGAAGGCATGAGGGGGATGATGCGCCAGGAAGCCCACTCATGCATGTGAAGCGTGCGCGGCGGGCACGGCGCGCGGTGGGCCGCCCGCTCGCATGCTCCGCCGCGCACGACACCGCGGGGACTAGACGAGGCCCGGCAGCGGGCCCGTCCCGTCGTCACCGAAGGTGGTGACGTTGGGCACGCCCATGGCCTGCATCAGGTAGATGTACAGGTTGGCCAGCGGGTCCTTCTGGTAGCGGAGGTGCCGGCCCGGCGTGAGCGCGCCGCCACCCTTGCCCGCCAGGATGATGGGCAGGTCGACGTGGTTGTGAGAGTCCCCGTCGCCGACTTCGCTGGAGAAGTAGACAATCGAGTTGTCGAGCAGCGACATGCCGTTGACCTCGATGACCGACTTCATGCGCTCCAGCAGGTACTGGAGGAGCGTCACCTCCCACTTGTCGATGGTGGCGAGCGCGTCGTAGTTGGACTGCACCTTCTGGTGGTGCGAGTACGTGTGGTGTGCGCCGCTGAGCCCCAGGAAGGGGTAGACCTTGTTGGCGCGCGCGTTGGCCAGCATGAAGGTGGCCACGCGGGTGAGGTCGCACTGGAAGGCGAGGACGATGAGGTCCATCATCGCCCGGGTCTTCGCCGTCGGGTCCTCGGACACGATGGGGGCTGCTCCCGTAGCGCAGGTCATGGATGGGACGGACACGTCCTCCACCTGCTTCTCCAGCTCCCGTACGCTGGTGAAGTACTCATCCAGCTTCCGCAGGTCCGCGGTGCCCAGCTGGCCCTGCAGCGCGGTGGCGTCATCGCGCACGACGTCGATGATGCTCTTGCCGTACGCGCGCCGCTTCTCGATTTGCGCCTGGGTCTCCCCGGGGATTCCGCCCGCGAAGAGCCGGTTGAACGCGGCCTGCGCGTTGGTCTCCTTCGCCACCGGCGTGCGTGGCCCCGACCACGCGATGTTGTTGGCATACGGGCACGCGTAGCCGGAGTCGCAGTTGCCGATGCCGCGGCCCGCGTCGATGCCCAGCTCCATGGACCCGTAGCGAGTGGCCCGCGTCGCCGTCAGGTGGTTGGCGATGACCTGGTCCATGGAGATGCCCACGCGGATGTTGGTGCCCTCCGTCTTGAACACCTTGGCGCAGGTCAGGAACGCGCCGGTCGCGGCGGCATGGTGGCCGTCGCCATCCGGGAAGGCGGGCATGTTCGCCAGGCCGGAGACGACCAGCAGGTCGTTCTTCACCGCCGCCAGGGGCTCCAGCGTGGGCGTCAGCTCCCACGCGGGGCCCTCCGTGCTGGGCGTCCACTTCTGCATGTGGATGCCGTTGGGCGTGTAGAAGACGGCCAGCCTGCGGGGCACGGTGCCCGGCGCGCCGTGTGCGTTGCGGGGAAGCATCTGCTCCAGCAGGGGCAGCGCCATCAGCGCCCCCGTCCCCCGCAGGACGGTCCGTCGCGAGAGTCTGAATTTCTTGCTCATGGCGTCTGCTCCTCCTCCGCGCCACGCTGCGTGAAGTGGCTGCTCGAGACGATGCTGAGGATGTAGTCGACGAGCCGCCCACCGCGGGCCTCGGCCTTGTCGGCGACAGCCTTCACCGCGCAGTGGTCGGCCTCGTTCAGGCCACGGCCCGTGGCATAGGTGAGCATGTGCTCGGTGATGCAGTGGGTCAGCTTGGGGTCCTCCTTCAGGTAGCGCTGCATGTCGCGCACGCCGTTGAGGATGGCGCCGTCGGGCATGTCACCCGTGGCGTCCACGGGCGCGCCGCTCACCTCCTGGAGGCGCCAGCGGCCAATGGGGTCGAAGTTCTCCATCGACAGCCCCAGCGGGTCCATCAGCCGGTGGCAGCCCTGGCACGCCGGCGCGCTGCGGTGCAGCGCCATGCGCTCCTTCATCGTCATGTCCGGAGTGATGGGCGGCGGCAGGTTCTCCACGTCCGGCGGCGGCGGCGGCGGCGCCGAGCACAGCAGTTGCTCCAACACCCAGACGCCGCGCTGCACCGGTGAGGTGCGGTCCGGGTTGGACGTGACGGTGAGCAGCGAGCCCTTGCCGAAGATGCCGCTGCGCTCCGGGTGGCCCGTGAGCTCCACGCGCTGGTGCGTGGGGCTGCCGGGCAATGGCAGGCCGTAGTGGGCGGCCAATGGGTCGTTCACGTAGGTGAACGGCGCGTCGATGAGGTCCTTCAGCTTGTGGTCGCCGGAGATGAACTCCGCGAAGAAGAGCTCCGTCTCCGTGCGCATGGCGGCGCGCAGCTCCTCGTTGAACGCGCCATAGAGTGTGCCGTCCGGCGTGGCGGTGCCCAGCGCGCGGGTGAAGAGCCACTGGCCAGCGAAGTTCTCCACCAGCGCGCGTGCCTTCGGGTCCGCGAGCATGCGCCGCACCTGGGCCTCCAGCTCCGCGGGGTCGCTCAGTTGCCCCGCCTCGGCGGCGGCGAACAGCGCGTCGTCCGGCATGCTGCTCCACAGGAAGTAGGAGAGCCTGCTGGCCAGCTCGAAGTTGTCGAGCGTGTACGGCTCGGTGCTTCCCGGCGGCGCGTCCTTCTCCACCCGGAAGAGGAAGTGCGGTGAGACGAGCACCGAGCGCAGGGCCAGCTTCACGCCCACCTCGGGCGGGTCCGCGTGCTGGCTCGCCAGGCTGACGAAGGTCATCAGCTTGTCGACCTCTGCCTGCTGCACCGGCCGGCGCCAGGCGCGGCGGGCGAAGTTGGAGAGGATTTCGTGCGCGCACGGCGCCGGGTTGAGCGGGTCCAGCGCGCAGGAGTTGAAGACGCCGCGCGTCCAGGCGTCTTCCACCAGCCGCTCCGCCGCGGCGGAGTACTTCTCCATCAACAGTGGGGACAGCGAGAGCACATCGGCGATGTTGTCGAAGCCGTAGCCGTGGTCATCGATGGGGAAGTCCTTGGCCGGCTGGGTGGTGTCCCCCAGCAGGTCTCTCACGGTGGCGTTGTATTCCGCGCGGTTGAGGCGGTGGAGCGTGACGCGTCCCGGATTCTGGGGCGCGCTCTCGCACTCGCCTTCCACCGGGGGCTGCCCCGGTGGAACCGGCTCCCCTGGCACCTCCTCGTCGGGTTTGACCCGTGCCATCGGGTCGTCATCAGTGCAGCTGGTCACCAGCAGGGCGAGAGTCACGCCCGCAAGGAAGCGCCAGCCCCCTCTTCGTCGATGCATCATGGGTGTCACGTCGGCTACCCCCCCTCCACACTGCCCCATACGAAGCCGGGACAGCCGAAGCCGTAGCAAGGCGCTCTCCAGCCAGGGACGTAGCCTGGCGGACCTCTCCGTTGTTTCAGGGGGTAGGACGGCGTTGGCTACCCGGAAGCGCGCTGGGAAGAGTTTTGCGCGAGTGGGTAGCGAAGTTCCCGGTGAGGGAACCGCGGACTACTTCGCGTCGAGGTAGGCGCGGTACGCGTCGAAGCCGTACTCCCGCCCGAGGAAGTCCTTCACCAGCTCGGCGGCGGGCTTGGAGCCGCCGGGCTCCAGCACGGCGCGGCGGTACTTCATCGCCGTCTCCCGGTCGAGGAAGCCCTTCTCCTGGAACTCGGTCTCCAGGTCCTTCGCGATGACGGAGGACCAGAGGTACGTGTAGTACGCCGCCGAGTAGCCATCCAGGTGCCCGAAGGCCACCTCGAAGTGCGTGCCGTCCCGGTGCTCGTGCTTGAAGGGGCTGAGCTTGTCCTGCAGGGCCACCAGGGCCTCGGTGGTGTCGAAGCCCGGCTCGCGCGAGTAGTAGTCCAGGCTCACGGCGGACAGGAAGAGCTGCCGCCGCGCCCACAGGCCCTGGCCGAACGCCTTCGACGCGCGGAGCTTCTCCACCAGCTCCGCGGGGATGGGCTGGTTCGTCTCGTGGTGCTTCGCGAACTCCTTCAGCACCTCCGGGTTGCCCGCCCACTGCTGGAGCAGCATGGACGGCGTCTCCACGAAGTCCCACTCCACGCGGGTGCCCGCGATGCCCGCCCACTTCAGGTGCCCGCCGAAGATGGCGTGCAGCAGGTGGCCGAACTCGTGGAAGAAGGTCTCCACCTCGTCGTACGTCATCAGCTCGCCGGGGCGCGCGAAGTTGCACACCAGCGACGCCTCCGGGTAGCGCTTGCCGGCCTGGCCCGCGACGAGGTCGAACTGCGCCGCGTGCTTGTACTTGTCGTCACGCGGGTGCATGTCCAGGTAGATGCGGCCCAGCAGCGTGTCGCCATCGAACACGTCGTAGGTCTCCACCTCCCGTTGCCACACCTGGGCGTCCTTCACCGGCTTGTAGGTGATGCCCCAGAGGCGCGAGGTGACGTCCATCACCCCCGCCTTCACCCGGCTGTACTCGAAGTAGGGCCGCACCGCCTGCGAGTCGAAGCTGTAGCGCTCCGCGCGCAGCCGGTCCTCGTAGAAGTCCTGGTCCCAGGGCTCCAGCACCTTGGCGCCCCGCACGTCCTGCTGCTTGCGCGCCAGCAGCTGCGCGTACTCCTGCTTCGCGCGGGCCTCGGTGGCCACGCCCAGCCGGTCGATGAAGTCCGCGGCCGCCTGCTGCGTGCGCGTCATCTTCGTCTCGGTGGTGTACGCGGCCCAGCTCGCGTAGCCCAGCAGCGTGGCCAGCTCGTGGCGTTTGGCGATGAGCCGCGCCAGCACGTCCTGGTTGGCCGGGTACGCGCGCTGACGGTAGGTGCGCCACAGCTTCTCGCGCGCCTTCGCGTCCTTCGCGTACGTCATGAAGGGGAAGTAGTCAGGGTAGTTGGTGGTGATGACCACTTGCCCGTCCGCGCCCGGCGGGTGCGCCTTGCGGTAGTCCTCCGGCAGGCCGTCCAGCTCGGAGGGCTTGAAGCTCGCCTCGCGGACGTCCTCGGCGATGTTCTTGCTGAACTGCTGCCCCAGCTTGAGCAGCTCCTCGTTGAGCGACTTCACCTTGGCGCGGGTGGCGTCGTCGCGGTCCACGCCGGCGCGGCGGAAGTCGAGCAGCGCGCGCTCCATCCAGTACCGGGTCGCCGCGTCCGCGCCGGACAGGTCCACCGCGGCCAGCACGTCATAGACGCCGCGGTCCTGGGACAGCGCCACGTTGGCGGAGTCCACGCGCTGCTCACACTCGCGCGCGGCGTCGCGGAAGGCCGCTTCTGGATGCACCTCGCGCGCGAGGCTGGAGCGGTTGGCCGCGGCGAGCAGCGAGCCCAGGGCATCGTCATAGGCGGCGAGCACGGCCTGGCCGTCCGCGCGCGCGTCCAGCGCCTTGATGGCGGTCACCTGCGCGCGGGTGCGCTCGAGGTCCGCATCACACGCGGCGGTGAAGTCGGCCAGGGTGCCGGCGAGGACGCTGGCGCCTTCGGGAGGCGGCACGGGCTTGGGCGCGGCGGCGGGGGCCTGCTGCGCGGTGGGCTCGGGGGCCGCGGCGGGGGTGTGCGTGCAGCCGGCCGACGCCAGTGCCGCGCAGAGGGTGAGGGCGCTCAGTCTCTTCAAGGGTGGGTTCCTCCAGGGGCCAACGACAACGCCGGAGCGTCATGCCACATCCCGTCCGCCTCCGCTCGTGCTGACATCCAGGAGGAGGAGGCCGACCCGATGACGGACCGTGAATGCGTGGAGCTGTTGCAGTGGGCCGCGCCCCGCCTGCGCCTGCGCTGGGAGGGCTTCCGGCGCGTGCGGGGGCAGGTGTGCAAGCGCATCGGCCGCAGGCTGAAGGCGCTGGGCCTGCCAGACGCCGGAGCCTACCGTGCCCGGCTGGAGGCCGAGCCCGCGGAGTGGGACGTGCTCGACGCGCTGTGCCGCGTCACCATCTCCCGCTTCTACCGGGACGCGCGCGTCTTCGAGGTCCTGCGCCATGACTTGCTCCCCGCCCGGCTGGCGTCGCTGCGCGCGCGAGGAGAGGCCACGCTGCGGGCGTGGAGCGCGGGCTGTGCTTCCGGTGAGGAGCCCTACACGCTGTCGGTGCTCTTCCAGTTGGGGTTGGAGCCGCGCTTCCCGGGAGCGCGGCTGGCGTTGGTGGCCACCGATGCGGACGCGGCGCTGCTCGCGCGGGCGGCGCGGGGCTGCTATCCGCGTGGGGCGTTGCGCGAGCTGCCTCGTGCGTGGGCGGAGCGCGCCTTTCCGGGACCCGGCGACGAACCGTGCCTGGCGCCGGAGTACCGGCGGGCAGTGGACTTTCGCCAGCAGGACTTGCGCTCCCAGATGCCCGACGGGCCCTTCCACCTGGTGCTGTGCCGCAACGTCGCCTTCACCTACTTCGCGCCGCCGCTTCAGCGCGAGGTGCTGTCACGGCTGGTGGCGCGGCTGGCCCCTGGTGGACTGCTGGTGATTGGCGGTCATGAGTCCCTGCCCGAAGGAGACTTCGGCCTGATGCGCGCCGCTGGCCCGCTGCCTGTCTTCGCGCGGACAGACGCCTGAGACCGCCGGGCTCTGGCTACGAATTCGTCCGGTGCGAGCATTCCGCGTCGCTGGGCCGTGCTCCCCTGACGTGAGCGGGAAGGAGGGTTCGGGCCTGCTCCTGGCCGGGGGAATCCGAGGATGCGCACGAACCTGTGGTGGAGCGTGGTGCTGGTGGCGTGTGCTTGTGGCGGCGCCGCGAAGACGGGTGACGCGCTCCGCTCGCGGCAGGCGGGGCTGTCGCTCTCCGCCGCGCCAGGAGGCGTCCAGGGCACCTTCGTCCATGAGGACGATGATGCGGTGACGTTCTCCTCTCGCGAGGTGGAGCCAGGGGTGTACCGGCTGGAGGTCCGGCTGCGCGGGCTGACGCTCACCGGGTTGATGGAGCCGGCCAGCGGCGTCTCCACGCTGGATGGCTTCGCGGAGGCGAATGCCGCGGACGCGCAGATGGGCGCCGCGGACCGCGCGCTGCTCACCGCCCTCTATCGCGAGCTCGACGCGGCGCTCCCCAAGGGAGACGCGGCGGCCCCCGCGGCCATGTACCTGCGCCGCGCGGTGAGCGTGTGGTCCCAGTACCCGGACACCGTGGGGCTGCGGCGCGTGGTGATGGGCGAGAAGGGACGTGGCTACACGACGTTGTGCAGCTATGCGCGGTGCAACGGGCGCGACTCGGGCAGCTGCGAGGGGCGCTACAACTGGTACGCCCACGCGACGCATGACTGCGACCGGGGCGGCTTCGACTGGCCGGGCAATCAGCAACTGGCCCAGCTCGGTGACCACTATTCGTGTAACGGGGACGAGTTCTATCTGGCCGGTGATACCTGGCACTGCGGTTCACCCAATCACTGGCACCGGCCGAAGGTGGTGGGCAACTGCTTCGGGCGCTGCGGCAGCACGTGCGGCGGGGACACCCAGTACACGGTGGACGCCACCAACCACGACAGCTGCGTGCGCAATGGCCACATCCTGGTGAGCGGCTGGTGCAATGACCAGTTCGTCGCCGCCGTGGATGACGAGCTGTTCGCTCCCAACTGCTACTGAGCCATGTCACGACGGTCCCCGCCAGCGAGGTGGATGGGGTGGCTGATGCTGGCCGCGCTCGGGTGTTCCTTTGAAGCGCCGAAGACGCGGGCCGCGGAGGCGGCGGTGCGCCACTTCTTCTCGGCGCTGCCCGCGGGCGACTGCGAGGTGCTGGCACCGCTGCTGGCCACGGGGGGAAGCGCGAGACCCTGTGTGGAGACGGTGCGTGAGCTGCGGGGGCATGGCCTCACGCTGGTGGAGATTGTCGAATCGACGGTGGACGGGCGCGACGCCGAGGCCGTCCTCGTGCGGGCCCGGGTGGCCCATGGTGGACGCGAGCGTCCGGCACCGTGGTTGCTACGCGTGGAGCGTCAGGACGGCGACTGGCGGGTGCGCTTCTGAGCGCCGGGGCGGGGAGGGGGACCATGCGGATTCGTTACCGTTTGATTCTGGCGGGTGCGGGCGTGCTCGCCGTGGCACTGGGCAGCGTGGAGTTCTGGCCCCAGTCCGAGCCGGCGCCGCTGCCCGCCGCGATGCGCTCCATGGCCGTGCCTCCGGCTCCACCTCCACCCGCGCCGCCCCCCAGGGTGGTGCCGGTGAACGCCGCCGAGGTGCCCGCTCCGGCGCCTCCGCGCGAGGTGCCCCAGGTCACGGTGGCGCGGATGGAGCCAGAGCCCGTGGAGCCAGAGCCGGAGCTGGAGGACGCGTCACTGCCTCGTCCCGAGGACAACGACGACCTCGAACCCGAGCTGCCGCAGACAGCCCAGTGGGAGCTGGAGAAGACGGCGCGAGTGGCGGCGCTGGTGGAGCGAGACGTGGTGCGGCTGGCGCGCGAGCGAGAAGACGCCGCGGCACAAGGTGACGTGCGGCGGGGCGAGCAGCTTGACGTGCTGCTTCAGCGCAGCCTGGAGCAGCTGCGCGACCTGCACGAGGAGGTTCGCAGGCTGGCCGCGGTGGTGAACGGCGTCGCCCCCTCGGAATGAGCGCCAGGGGGCCGGACGCCGAGGAGGCCCTGGCGGCGCCTTCCGTGGCCTGGAGGCAGGGCTCCAGACTGGGAGGGCCTCAGGCGCGGATGCTCGTCTTCCGCGTGCCCGCTCTTTTGTAGACCTTGCCCGCCGTCAGCGGAGTCGTATCGCCGCGTCCTGTCGTCTTCTTGGGACGGCCCTCCTTGCGGTAGGCCACGGCGGCCGCCGACGGCAGCGTCTTGCGCCGCGACGTGCTGCTCTGGCCCGGCTCCGGTTCGGGCAGCTTGCGGCTCTTCGCCGTGAGGCCCGTCCCTGGCGCGTGGCGGGGGCTGACGCTGCGGTCCGCGAAGGTCCGTTTGCCCAGGGCTCGCCGGCCGCTCTTCTTCGCGTGGTGCGTGCTGTCCTCGCTGGAGAGGTGCACATCGGTGGGCTTGAGCTCCAGCGTCGTCCCCTGCCGCTTCGCGCGCTTCACGCGCTCCGTCTGACTCTTCTCTGGCATGCCACCTCCAGCGACACAGGTAGGAATGCCGCGCGGAGGATGCCAGGGAGCAGCGAAGCGGCCGGGGCCCGGTGCCCAAGCCTGGTGGTGCCTCCGAAGCGTCCGTCATGGCCTTCCGGGACGGGTTGCGGCGGCGCGGGGCGAGGTGCTCCGATGGTGGGGCCATGCGCCGCGCTCGAAGCTCCCTGGATGCGCCGTACCTCTCGCTGGAGGCGAGCGAGCTCCGCATCGTCTGCCCTGGCTGCGGGCATGCCGTCACGGTGAGCGCCGAGGCCCTCTGCATGAAGTGCGGCGCGAGCCTGGAGGCGGCCCTGAGCGCCGCGCGAGGTCCGCCGCCTCCGTTGCCCCCGCGCCGGTTGACCCGGGCACAGCGCGCGGCCGTCTCGCGGCCCAAGCTGCACAAACACTACATGCTGGGAACGCTGGGGCTGTGGGCGGGGGTGATGCTGCTCCCGGTGGGTCTGCTCTTGGTGCGGCCCCTGCTCCTGCAAGCCGCCATCTTCATTGGGGTGGGGTTGCTCTTCCGGCGCACGAGCTGGCCGGTGGCGCTGCGGCGCGAGCAGCGGCGCCAGTTGAAGGCGTTGGTCTGGGGATTGCCGGCCGCGGCGGAAGTCACGCGGGTGGAGCGTCAGGTGGCGCCTTCGCTGCATGCTGGGCGCCTGGTGCAGCTCAACTACGTCTTCACGGTGCATGGCCAGCGCGTCGAAGGGAGTCTGCCTTCGACGCACGCGGCGGACCTGCTGCGGCGCCCGGGAGAGCGCGTCTGGGCCGTCTACGTGGCGGAGGACCCTGGCGCCAGCGCGCTGTGGCCACCGGCCCCCTGAAGCGAGCATGGCCCCTGCCCCGGAGGTCGCGAGGCAGGGGCCGCGTCACGACGTGTCTGTGTTATCCGCCGTGAAGGGGCAGGCGCTTCTTCGGCCCGCCAATGTGCTTCACGTTCATCTCGCTGGGGGTCTTCTTGCGGCCCTTGAGCGCCGTCGCGCGGCGCCGATGACTCTTGGGCTCATGCGCCTCGGCGGCGGGGCCCAGCGTCACGCGCTCCAGCGTCTTCTGCCGCCGCAACGCGGCCGCGTCATCGTGGGGCAGCGTCTTGCGCCCCTTGCTGGCCTGCACGCTCGGTTGGGCTCCGTGCGCGTCGACCCGCCGCCTGTTCTTGATGCCTGCCACTGTCGTCCGAACGGCCATGTTGCCTCCCTCCGGGTGAGGTAAGGACGGCGCCCCGGCTTTTCCATCCCCTCCGTCAATCGCCCCGGGTCGGACTTGAACGTTCACCTGAGACAACCTGCTTCGCGGCCCAACGCTGTACTCAAGGTTGCCGCAAGGGACGTGCCGCTTCGTGGTCTGTAGAATTCACTGCCGGGACTGTGAAGCGCGCTCCCCCTGGATGGCATGCGGCTTTCCTTTACGCCTGATGCCACCTGTCCGGCGGGATGTGGCACTTGTCATTGAGGCGATACTCGCCATTTCGCCAGACCATGAAATCCGCTGGCACAAGGGGTGCTCTCTCCACTCGCACGACCGCCTGTTCGGTCGACAGGAGAGGGATCCGATGAAGAAGAGCATTGGCCTTGCGCTCGCTTTGACAATCATTGCTTGCGGCAAGGCCCAGGACGATGAAATGCCGCCAGTCGAGCCCGTGGAGGGAAATACGGCGCAGACCGTGGCGGTGCGGTTGCTGGGCGTCCGCGGCTCGGGGCCGGTGCGCGTGCAGGTCTCCGCGCTCGAGTTGACGGTCGACGGCAACCCGCTTTCGTCTCAGCTGGGTGGCAGTGAAATCGACCTCGGCAACGAAGAGAACGCGTGGGCCGTGACGACGTTTGACCTCCCGGTCGACGCGCGCAAGGTCGGGATCCGGTTGAAGTTTGACCCGGAAGGCATCGTGGAGCGCAACGGGAAGACGCAGTTGCTCGACCTGAGTGGGCCACCGGTCTCGTTGATCGCGGACGCCGCGCAGCTCCGAAAGCGCAGCAAGGTCGTGCTTGAGATCGACCTCGCGCGCTCATTGGTCGACCGTGGCGAACAGGTCTTCATGTTTCCGGAGTTCATTGTTCGCTACTGATGAGACTTCGAGCATCACGGCCACATGCGGTGAATTCAAACTGTAAGCAGAAATGAAAGGTAGATGGGGGAGTATGCGTTTTGGATGGCTATTGGCAACAGCGGGCCTGCTGACAGGCAATGTCGCGCTTGCGCATGAATTGGCGTGTGACAAGCGAGTGAACGGGGAGCTCATCTACGAGATTCAGTCGTACCCGGCGCCGCTCGAATGGACGATGAAGGTGCGCAATGTGCACCCAACGGGCGCGTCGACGGTCGATGTAGTGGAGGACCGACTGCTCACCGATGCGTTCGGTTGGGTCCCCACTCGGACGCCGCCGTACACGCTGGCCGTTGGAGAGTTCTATACCGAGCGCTACACGGTCACGGTGAACTCGTTCGAGGAGTGCAAGCAGCTCGCGCTGGCTGATGGTTCGAAAGACGAGCTCATCGACAACGTGTTCTCCGCGTCCTGGGACGATGGTGAGATTCAATGCCGGGCTCGCGTCGTCTGCCTGCCGCTCTGCCCGCCCGGGACCTGCATCGGCGAACAGGGACCTCCGGGGCCCGAGGGACCTCTGGGGCCCGAGGGACCTCCGGGCGAGGATGGGCTCCAAGGGCCCGTGGGGCCTCAAGGCGTGCCAGGCGTCGCTGGACCGCAGGGGGTGCCCGGCGTCGCCGGTCCAGTGGGTCCTCCCGGAGAGACGGGCGCCACCGGACCTGCGGGGCCGGCTGGGCCCGCGGGTGAGACGGGCGCCACGGGCCCTGCTGGGCCCGCGGGTGAGACGGGCGCCACGGGCCCTGCGGGGCCGGCTGGGCCCGCGGGTGAGACGGGCGCCACGGGCCCTGCGGGGCCGGCTGGGCCCGCGGGTGAGACGGGCGCCACGGGCCCTGCGGGGCCGGCTGGGCCGGTTGGTGAGACGGGTGCCACGGGCCCTGCGGGGCCGGCGGGGCCGGTTGGTGAGACGGGCGCCACGGGCCCTGCGGGGCCGGCTGGGCCGGTTGGTGAGACGGGTGCCACGGGCCCTGCGGGACCGGCTGGGCCTGTTGGTGAGACGGGTGCCACGGGCCCTGCGGGACCGGCTGGGCCTGTGGGTGAGACGGGTGCCACGGGACCTGCGGGACCGGCTGGGCCTGTGGGTGAGACAGGTGCCACGGGCCCTGCGGGGCCTGCCGGGCCGGCTGGGCCTGCGGGTGAGACGGGCGCCACGGGACCTGCGGGGCCGGCTGGGCCGGCGGGTGAGACGGGCGCCACGGGACCTGCGGGGCCGGCTGGGCCTGCGGGGCCGGCTGGGCCTGCCGGAGAGACGGGCGCCACGGGCCCTACGGGGCCGACTGGGCCCGCGGGTGAAACGGGTGCGACGGGGCCTGCTGGGCCGACGGGGCCTGCTGGTGAAACGGGCGCGACGGGGCCTGTCGGGCCGACGGGGCCCGCGGGGCAGTCCGTGGTCGGTGCGTCCGAGCCCCCCGGGGCGAACTGCACCTATGGGGGCGTCCAGTACACCTCCGCGTCGGGCATCAACTATGTCTGCAATGGGGCTCCGGGCGACACGCTGGCCTTCGGGTACTTCTATGCCCTGATGCCGCCCGACAACGCGGCGACCGTTGCTGCCGCGTCCGCGGTGGACTTCCCGCGCGATGGCGCAACGAACGGAATCAATCGGGCCAGCGACAGCGAGTTCATCCTGCCCGCGATTGGTGTCTACGAAGTCTCCTGGCAGGTGAGCGTCACCGAGGCCGGGCAGCTCATCCTGGGGCTCGACAGTGGTGGCGGGGTCGTGGAGCAGATCAACACCGTGGCTGGCCGCGCTACCGGAGCGTCTCAAATCATGAACCACGTCTTGATCACGACGACCGTGGTGAACTCGGTGCTCACCGTCCGCAATCCCGCGGGGAACTCGCCGGCACTGACGATTACGCCCCTCGCTGGCGGAACGCGCGCCGTCTCCGCCTCGCTGGTCATCAAGCAGATTCAGTAGCTGGACCCCCGGAGAGGCCATTCGACACGTTCGAGTGGCCTCTCCTCAGGGGCGATGGTCCGTAGGGCGCTGCCGGACGTGACGTCGACCGTGTTCGTCAGGGCCTTCCGTGGGCGAAGGGAAGACGGATGGAGCCCGGTGCTACGTCGACGACCCGTTGCCACGCCGGGGCGGGCGGGTGCTGGTGGTTCTTTGCCTCCCTCCGGGTGAGGTAAGGACGGCGCCCCGGCTTTTCCATCCCCTCCAGGGGACGGCGGAGGTCATTACTCACCTGCCTGCCGGGATGAAGAGATGCCGCGCGCTGTCTGGATGCGTTCGCGCGCGTTCGACTTCATGAGGGTGGGTATCTCCCGCTCTTCCACTCCCGGAGCGTCAGTGCGGCACTGAGCCCGACCTGGCTCATCGGCGTCGCGGCCAGTTCCTCCAGGGTGCGCTCCGCCTTTTCGGAAGCAAACTTCACTAAAGCCGTTGCGGCCCAGTATCGGGTTCCGGGCTCGGTCACCGTCAGGAGGTTCAGCAGGGGCGGCAGCGCGGCGGGCCCTCGTGTGTTCAGCTCGTCACGAGCTGCTGCGGCGGCGTCGTACTCGCGGTTGGCTGCCTGGGTTTTCCGTGCGTTCAGCAGGCTCCCATGCCGCGCCGAGACCTCCCGAAAATGGTCCACCAACCGGGCGGTATCGAGATTTCCGAGTCCGTGCGCCTTCATGGCAGGACGCCGAACCACGGAAGAAGGGCTACGCGCCAGGAGGCGAGCCGCGCCGACAAGTCGCAACGTCATGTGTCCTCGCTGTCGGCCCCGTCGACTACATCAAGCAAGGTGTTTAAAAGGGTGGCTCTGAAGGGCCCGAGGTAGATGGTCGCGCGGATGGGAACGTGGGGCCGTAGCACGCGCCTTTGTAGACGATGTAGTTCCAGTCTGGGTCGCAATCCTTCAGCGCTACGTCTAGCTTCACCCAACACCCACCATTGATGGGGATTTGTGTCTTGCTTGGGCAGCGGCCTGCGGCATCTGTTCGCGTCTGGCCTGGGATGGGCCTGGGAGGAGGCTCTACGGCGATGGTTGACCACGCAGATGGAGCCCGCCGCAGTGGTCCCGGGGCCGTCAATGCGGAGTCTCCGACGGCCACCGTGCCGCCATCCTTCACGACCTCGGACTTGGATGCGTGAGCCTGCTCGGCTCCCTCGGAGTCCGCGCGCAGCATCCACATTGCGCCAAGTGCCATGGCGCTTCCCAGAGCGCCTGCTACCGTGACCCATGTCCACCGAGTCCACCTGGACGCTTGAGGCACGGCGTGGTGGGCGTCAGCCCCAGCGTCGCTAGACCGGGAGTCCTCCTGGTCAAAAAGTGGCAGATCCGCCTCGGGGCCCGCCTGGGTTGCGGCCCGTGTCAGCGCTTCGGCCAGTGCTTGGGGGCTACCGCGTGCCTCGGGCTGCACGGCCAGCATCTGGGATACAAGCGCGCTCAACTCCGCGCAGCATCGACCGTTGACTGCGCATGGCGGGTGAACCCCCGGGCCCTTCGGATTCCAGGCGTGGCGCGCATCATCCAGTTGCGCCGTTGCGAGCGGGTACTCGTTGGTTACGAGCCGGTAGGCTGTTACCCCCAACGCGAAGACATCATCCGCAGGTCCGGGTGCGTAGGCGGAAGTCGACGCACGCGTGGGATGCCGCGCCGAGCGCCACGCCTCTGGTGAGCGATAGGGGGGCGTCCCCGGAGGAAACGGCGGTGGCGTGAGGGGGGCGGCACCTACGTAGTGTCCTGACCCGAAGTCGATCAAGAAGACCTGGTCGTCCGTAGCACGCACCAGCACGTTGTATTCCTTCACATCTCTGTGGACCCCGCCCGCGGCGTGGGTGGCCTCAAGCGCACTCGCGAGGCTGGCGAGGACGTTGAGCACCTGTCGCGAGGTGGTCCGTCGCACTCGCCCCCACTCGGATAGGGACACGCCCTCTATCCACTCCATGGCGAGGTAGGGGTGCGTGGCGCCCGCCGCTTGCTGCCAGCTCCCATGGTCCACCAGTCGCGGGACGCTCCGATGGCGGATCCGAGCGAGGAGTTCCGCTTCGCGAGTGAAGCGCTCATCGCCTGGGTGCAGTGCGACTTTGAGCGCAACGGGCTCAGAGTCGCCTGCTGCATTGATTGCGCGGTAGACGGCGCCGTAGGTCCCCCACCCTCGGCGCTCCAGCACGCGCCACCGCCCTACGCGTGTTCCGGGTGGCAAACGTGCTGGATTCAGGGTTCCAGGTCCCATTGCAGACCCCGTGCAAAGAGGAGGGGCGCTACGCTGGCGGCGAGTCTACTTCCTGGAACGGAGGGTGTCAGGGACACCTCTCGGTTTCCGGAGCACCCTCCAGTGACGCCCCCTCCGGCAGTGAACGGGATCGCCAGGACGTGCGCCCAGGGGCCCGGCGCTACGTCGACGAGCCCTTGCCACGCCGGGGCGGGCGGGTGCTGGTGGTGCTCTCCGGCGGGAACAGCCAGCCGTCCGTGCCGCGCGGGGCGCTGTTGCTGGTCCGCGACGTCTCCGTGGGCTCCAGGTGCAGGCCCCGGCAGCCGCGGCACCAGGACTGGGGCCGGCGCTCACCGCGCATGATGCGGTAGCCGAAGTCCTGCGCCGTGGGGCCCCGGTGGCCGCAGCGGGGGCAGGTGCTCAGGGACGTGACGCCCGTCTCCTTCGCCTTCTGCTTGCCATGCTCCACCACCAGCGCCAGCGCCGCGGCGAACCCCACCCGCCGCTCCGAGGCGACGTGGAAGCGCCGGGCGCGCTTGCGGCCCTTGCCGCCCAGCACCGGTTCCAGGTCCATTCCCCCAAGCAGGTTGCGCTGCTCGAGGATGCGCGTCGAAGAGCTGTTCGCGGTCGAGTGGCTCACAAGAGCACTCATACCGGGGCGGTCTGACATGCCCCGTGGAGGCGGATGCCTGCCTGCCCTCGCCTCGGAGGGGCACTGAACGAAAGTTCAATGAATCCAAGGCTCTACACATCCGCCCCGCCCGGTAGGACGCCGGCTACTCCCCGCCGTCCGCGCCGGACAGGCCGCCGCCGGCCTCGCTGGTGCCGAAGACGGGGGTGCCGCCGGGCAGGCTCGGGTCATGCGGGAGGCTGCCGCGCGGGCTGCGCAGGTAGACGAAGGGCGTGGCGAACAGGAAGTTGGACACGCGCGACGTGTAGATGTCCGCGTACCGCTCCACCTGCCGGGCCAGGTGGCTCTTGTCGTTGCCCGCGCGCGTCAGCAGGCCCCAGATGGGGTTGGACAGCTCGGTGGCCGCGCGCGCCAGGGGCCCCAGCTCCGCGTCCAGCGCCTCCACCTCCGCGCGCAGCGTGGCCTGCCGCGCCACCAGCTCCGCCTCCGTCGGCGTGTCAGTACGCGGGCCGTACTGGAAGCGCCGCCGCTGGAGCTCCAGGCGAATCTGGCGGCTCTCCGCCTCCAGCCGCTCCTTGACCACCATGCGCTCGGCCAGCCGGGTCTCCGTGGCGCGGAACGCGGCGATGGAGCGCACCTCGTCCTCCAACTCGCGCAGGATGAGCGCCGTGCGCCAGCGCAGCACGTTCTTCGTGACATGCACGTCGCCGAACATGTGGTCGCCCACGTAGAGAATCTGGTCACCGCTCATGCCCAGGTGGCGCTCCAGCTCCACCGCGCTGCCGCCGAAGTACGGCGTGCCGGGCTTGAAGGGGCCTGAGTGCGGACGCAGCAGCGCCTCGCCGCTGGACTCCACGACTTCGAAGAGCGACGAGCGCGTGGTGAAGAACTCCGGCTTGCGCGCGGAGACAATCACCACGTCGAAGAGCTGCCGCCACGTCATGCCGTCGGGCAGGTGCCGGTCGAAGGCGAAGTGCATCATGGGCTCGGTGTAGGCCCACTCGCTGTTGGTGATGAGCAGCAGCTTCTTGCCGGCGTTGCGCTGGTCCAGCAGCGCCAGCGGCGTCTCCGGGTCGTCGATGACGTAGCGCTCCGGGTCGGCGATGATCTCCGCCTTCAGCCGCCCCTGCATGTGCGTGGCGTCCAGGTTCTTCCGGACGTGCTCGTAGAGGTCCGAGTAGCCCATGGGGCCCGGGAGCTGGCCGGCGTCCAGCCGGTCCACGAGCTGCGCGTAGATGCACGCCTCCGACAGCGAGAAGAGCGTGTTGAGGAACACCCAGCGCCGCTCATGCAGGTCGATGATGGTGCGCGCGTATTCGTCGCGCTGCGCCTCGAAGCTCATGGCCTGCGTGCCGTGCAGCGCCTTCTTCACGAAGCCGAAGCGGTTGGCCTTGAGGAGGTTGCCCTTCTCCGTGTCGATGATGAGGCCGCGCATCGACAGCTCGGGGTCGAACGACAGGTCCGCCACCGGCCAGCCCTGCTCCACGAGCCGGTCGCGGATGTGCTCGTAGGCGCGGCGCTCCCACGCCTCCACATGGTAGTGGATGAGCGTGTAATCCATGTCGTAACCCACCGCCTTGATGGCGCGCAGGTTGAGGGTGCGGTTGCAGAACAGCCCGCGCTCGGGCGGGGGACCAGGAATGAACGTGCTCATGGCCCCCCTGGCTTGCCCCGGAGCGCGCGAAAAGTCACTGCTTTCGTCAGGGCCCGTCCGCTGGACGGCAGAAGTCCAGCGGCACCCCGGCCGGCTCAGGCCTGCTTCGCGAGCTCCGCGTCGATGGCGGCCAGCAGGCGCGCGTCGTCCGCGGCGACGTCCGGCGCGAACCGCGCGGCGACGCGGCCATCACGCCCCACGAGGAACTTCTCGAAGTTCCACTGCACCTCCGGCGCGGGGTTGGCGGTGATGCCGTAGCCCTGCAGCCGGCTGCGCATGGGGCCTTCACCCACGGCGTCCGGGATGGCGCCCGTCAGCGCGTGGTAGAGCGGGTGCTTGTCCGCGCCCACCACCGAAATCTTGGAGAACAGCGGGAACTTCACGTCGTAGGTCAGCGTGCAGAAGTCCTTGATCTCCGCCTCGCTGCCCGGCTCCTGGCCCAGGAAGTCGTTGGCCGGGAAGCCCAGCACCTCGAAGCCCTCGGCGCGCTTGCGCTCGTAGAGCTGCTCCAGGCCTTCGTACTGCGGCGTCAAACCGCACTTGGAGGCCACGTTGACCACCAGCAGGACCTTGCCCTTGAACTGGCTCAGTGACTGCGGGGCACCGTCAATGGACTTGAGGGGAATGTCGTAGAGGTTCTGGCTCATGCCTCACCCTATAACCGCTCGGTGGGGAGTAGGCCGGGGAGATTGTAAAATCCAGAATTGACGACTATCCATCACCTCCTCTCAACCTTCCCTCATTGGAGGTCTGCCCATGTCGTGGACGATTCGGAGCCTGCTCCTTGGTGTCTTCCTGCTGTCCGGCTGCAAGCACGCGGGAGGCGGCGTCACCCCCACCCCGACGCAGCCGCAGGCCTGTGATGCGCAGCAGGCGCAAATCTCCCGCGAGGCCGACGAGCGCGCCAGCCCGTGGAGCGTGGAGCAGCACCTGGCGAAGAACTTCCCCGGGAAGAAGGTGTCGTGGCTGATGACGGACTCCGCGTACCAGAACTTCGTGGTGAAGCCGAACGCGCAGAAGTTTGGCCGCTGCAATGACAGCGGCTGTTACCTGTTCGCCGCGCCGTCGGAGACCATCCAGGCCGCCGTCGAGAAGTCGATGGTGGACGGCGCGCATGACCCGGCGGTGATTGGCCAGGCGCTGGGCCTGCCGGCGAAGAACTTCGAAGGGCCGCTGCGGATGATGACGCTGGACCTGGCGGCCACCGGCGTGTGCGTGCGCCTGCCCGTGGACAGCGACCCGGGCGTGTGGAAGTGCACCAGCGAGGCGGACACGGACTGCTTCAAGTTCGGTGGCTACACCTCTGGCGGCGTGCCGGAGCTGATGGTCATCGACGCGCCCGTCTCCCAGGCGGTGGTGACGGAGATTCCGTGAGCGAGGAGCAGGTCCTCATCCAGAGCCCGCTGATGTACCGGCTGGTGCGCTCGGCGGAAGGGGCGCTCTTCCTCGACGTGGTCGTGGGAGGCATCGCCCAGTTCACGGTGCGGGTGGTCCTCACCGCCCAGGAAGCGGAGGCCTACGGCCGGCTGGGCCGCCCCTACGCCGACCGTCTGGCGATGGATGTCATGGCCAGCCCGGCGTTCGGTGGGCGGGCCATCCGCGTGCCGTAGGGCGCGGCGAGGGCTGGCCGCCCCGGGCCATCTTGGAGGGTGGCTCGGGGGCGGTGCTTGCGTGGGCCCGTTGCACCTTCGTGAATGCGCCGCCGCGCCTGGGTGTCGGAGGCTGACGTGACGTCACCTCCGGCCCGAGCCGCGAAGGAAGCTTGCATGAAGATGCTGTGGAGTGGGGCGGCCCTGTCCGCCTGTGTGCTGGGGCTCGCCGCCGGTGCGGCCCGCGCCGAAGCGGCGTGGAAGACGGTGGCGGAGAAGCCCTACGTGGTGAAGGTCCGCGCGCGCCCGGGCTCCGAGGCCAAGGACGTGTGGGCGGAGGGCGAGCTGGCCGCGAGCGCCGCGGACGTCCAGGCGGTGCTGCGGGACGTGGACGCCTACCGGCGTTGGATGCCGTACGTGAAGGAGTCCCGCATCCTGAAGGACCTGCCGGACGAGGGCCAGCGCACGTACACGAAGCTGGACCTGCCGGTGGTGTCCTCGCGCGACTACATCTGCGACGTGGTGCTGGAGTCCAAGCTGGCGGAGGACGGCTCGGGGGTGTTCGCGCAGCGCTGGCAGGCGACGCCGGACGCCATTCCCCAGCGGCGCGGCACGGTGCGTATCCGGCTCAACGAGGGGAGCTGGCGCGTGGAGCCTCGCGGCGAGGGGAAGTCCCACGCCGTGTACCGCTTCAGCGTGGACCCGGCCGGCTCCATCCCTGGCTTCCTGGCGCGCATGGGGCAGAAGGACGCCGTGGAGGACACGTTCCGCGCGGTGGAGAAGCGCGCCCGGGAACGCGCCGCGTCCCGCGCGAAAGCGAAGTGACGCCAGCGCGCCGCAACCGATGCGGGGCCCTGGCCGGAGTACGCAAGCCTTGCGCGCCTCCAGGGCTGTCGCGCCGCGCACCGCAAGGCACGCTTCCTGAAAGCATTATCTCCCGCTGGGCCGCGGGTTGGCAGTGGCCGGGGTGGCAGCAGTAGGAGGCGAACGTGGAGCTGCTGGCTCGGGAGGCCCAGGAAGCATTGCGGCAACGCAGCCATCGGCTGCGCGCCCGGGCCTCGTCGGGGGTGGGAGGGCTGTCCTTCACCCAGGCGGAGGCGCAGGAGCTGCGGGACATCGAGGAGGCGCTGACGCGCATCGCCCAGGGTGAGTTCGGCCGGTGCGCGCGCTGCGGCGGGGCCATTGGCCGGCACCGGCTGCGCGCTGTACCAGAGGCCCGGCACTGCCTGACGTGTGCTGCCCTGGCGCGCTGAAGGCCCGCTCCCTGCCCGGGCGGGCGACGTTGCCTGGCGCGCAGGGGCGCCGCCCCGCCTGGGAAAGAAGCCGTGCACGGGTGCGTGTCTAGGGGTATAGACACGCCCGACATGTGTCCCATGGTGAAGACCGAAGACCTGATTGACGCTCAGGCGGTGGCCGGGTTGCTGCGCCTGCGCCACTCCAACAGCGTCAGCACCTACCTGCGCCGCTATCCCGACATGCCCCGGCCCGTCCTGGACCTGGGCACGGGGCGGCCCCGGCTTTGGCTTCGTCCCCAGGTGGTGCGCTGGATGCGCGCCCGTAAGCCCGAGCAGCTCCGCGCTGGAGGTGAGTCATGACTACCGCCGTTCCCCGTACCCCGCCCGCCGTGCTGCCGGGGCCCAACGACGCCTGCTGGTGTGGCAGTGGCACCAAGTACAAGAAGTGCCACCGCGGCGCGGACGCCGCCGAGGCGCGCAAGAAGGGCCCGGACGTCCTCCGCAAGGGCGTCCGCCCGGGTGTCATCAGCCCCCGCCGCGAGGTGCCGCTCCACATCCCCCGTCCGGACTACGCGCTGACGGGCCGTCCGTCGCGCAAGGACGTGGGCTCCGACATCAAGACGCCGGACGTCATCGCCCGCATGCGCAAGGCGTGCAAGGCCGCCGCCGAGGTGCTGCGGGAGGTGGGCTCGCACGTGCGTCCGGGCATCACCACGGACGAGCTGGATGCGATTACCCACGAGGCGTACATCAAGCGGGGCGGCTACCCGAGCACGCTCAACTACCACCGCTATCCGAAGTCGCTCTGCACGTCCGTCAACGAGGTCATCTGCCACGGCATCCCGGACAGCCGGCCGCTGGAGGACGGGGACATCGTCAACCTGGACGTCACCATCTACCTGGATGGCGTGCACGGTGACTGTTCGATGACGGTCTTCGTGGGCAACGTGGACGAGGAGAGCCAGCGGCTGGTGCGCGTCACGCGCGAGTGCCTGGAGCTGGGCATCGCCGCGGTGAAGCCGGGCCGGCCCATCAGCGATATCGGCCGCGCGATTGAGACGCATGCCACCCAGAACGGCATGAGCGTGGTGCGCGCCTACTGCGGCCACGGCATCGGCGAGACGTTCCACACCTCGCTCCAGATTCCGCACTACTACGAAGCCGAGGCCGACACCGTCATGCAGCCCGGCATGATTTTCACCGTCGAGCCGATGATCAACCTGGGCGGCTGGGGTCACCGCACCTGGGATGACGAGTGGACCGCCGTCACCGCTGACGGCAGCCGCAGCGCCCAGTTCGAGCACACCCTGCTCGTCACCGAGCAGGGCGCGGAGATCCTCACCGTGCCGTGAGCCCGTGGACGCGCGCGGCCGGGTGCTTCCGGCCGCGCGCTCCGGCTCCCCGGCGGTCGCTGTCAGGGACGTAGCCCGTCGGGTGAGCGCGGCCCCGCGCAGGCGCGCGCCGCTCGGGGACCGGGAGCCCGCTCAGGCATTCGTGCTAGAGATTCCGGGGAGGGGGATGTGGTCTCATCGTCACGGGAAGTCACCATCTCATGTGTACGGACAGCGCTCTTCCCGAGGAGATTCTCGAGACGGTTCTTCGTTCGATGGACACCGCCGCCGCGGGCCGCTTGCGCTCCGCGCCGGAGGCGCCGCGGGCGCTCGCCCTGGCCTTCCGTGAGGCGGCCTCCCTTCAGTGCTCGGCGCCCGAGCCCCTGGTGTTCGCGCGGCACCTGGGGGCACGGCTCTCCGAGGCGGAGGACCCCGTCGTCGCGCTGGAACGTTTGCACGCACGGGACCTTGCCCTTGCGCTCGCCTGCGCTCGAGGGACGCCGGGGGCGGCGGACCTCTTCGAAGCGCAGGTCCTGCGCAAGCTGCATGGCTCGCTCGCACGGCTCCATTCCTCGCCCACGTTCGTGGATGAGGTGCTTCAGGCGCTCCGGGGAAATCTGCTGATGCCTCGGCCCGACTCGCCGCCCCGGCTCCTTGGCTATGCGGGCGTGGGGTCGTTGTTGCACTGGGTCAACATCTCCGCGGTGCGCCTCGCGCTCCGGATGCGAAAGGCCCAGGGGAAGGAGGCGCGGGTGGACGCGGAGATGCTGGCCGCGGACCCCGCGCAAGGCGGGCTGGAGCTGGGGCTGGTTCGCGAGGAGTCCCGCTCGCACGTGCGCGCCGCCTTCGTCCAGGCGGTGGCCTCCCTGGACGACGAGGACCGGGAGTTGCTCCGTCTCCACTTCGTCGAGCATCTGTCGCTGGCGCGCATGGGGGAACTCTACGGCGTGCACAAGTCCACCCTGTCCCGGCGGCTGTCCGGGGTGAAGGCGCTGCTGGAGACGCGCACCCACGAGGGGCTGACGGAGCGGCTGTCGCTCTCCCAGGACGAGCTGGACAGCATGATGCGGGCCGTTCATGGCCGCCTCGACGTGAGCCTGTCCGGACTCCTGGCGGCGAAGGAATGAGCTGCCCGGACGAGAACGACCTCGCGCGTCACCTGGAAGGCCAGCTCTCCTCCGAGCGTGAGCAACAGGTGCGTGCCCACGTTGCCGGCTGCGCCGAGTGCCGGAGCGTGCTCGCCGCGCTGAGCCCGGATGAGGCGCGGACCTCCTTCGCGGGCGTGGGGCCGCTCGCCACGGGCACGCGGGTGGGGCGCTACGTGGTGCTGGGGCTGCTGGGCGAGGGCGGCATGGGCCGGGTTCATGTCGCGTATGACCCCGAGCTGGACCGCAAGGTGGCGCTGAAGCTGCTCAAGCCGGAGCGGTTCCAGGAGGACTCGCTGGCCCTGGCGCGGCAACGCCTGGAGCGCGAGGCCCGCATCATGGCGAAGCTGTCCCACCCGCACATCGCCAGCCTCCACGACGTGGGCGAGTACCAGGGGCAGCTCTTCCTGGTGATGGAGTTCCTGGAGGGCGGCACGCTGCGGCGCTGGCTGGCGGAGCAACCGCGCCCGCTCCGGGAGGTGCTCGAGCGCTTCCGGCAGGCGGCGGATGGACTCGCCGCGTCGCACGCGCTGGGCATCGTCCACCGGGACTTCAAGCCGGACAATGTCTTGCTGACGAAGGGGGGCCTCGTCCGCATCACTGACTTCGGCCTGGCCAACGCGACCCTGGTGCCCGGAGCGGCGGCTCCCGGCGCGGTGACTTCGGCGTCCCTCACCGTCACGGGGACCTTGCTGGGCACGCTGGCCTACGGCGCGCCCGAACAGCTCCGCGGCGAGCATGGTGACGCCCGTTCGGACCAGTTCTCCTTCTGCGTCGCGCTCTACGAGGCGCTCAACGGCCAGCGTCCCTTCGAGGGAAATACGCGTGAGGCCTTGCTGGAGCAGGTGGCGCGGAATGCCGTGCGGCCGGAGCGCGCCGGTGTCCCCGCGTGGCTGCGGGCCGTCGTCCGGCGCGGGCTCGCCGCCGACCCCGCGGAGCGGTTCTCCTCCATGGAGGCGCTGCGCGCGCGGTTGTCCCGGGACCCCGTGGCGCGCAGGCGCACGGTCGCCCTGGTGATGCTGGGCGCGGTCCTGACGGGGCTGACTGTTTTCGGGTTGCTGTCCAGGCAGCCGCCTCAAGCGCTGTGTCAGGGCAGTGAGCGGCACTTCGCGGGCGTCTGGGATGCGCGGATGCGGGAGTCCACCCGGAGGGCCTTCCTGGCCACGAGCGCCCCGGACGCGGAGGCGTCCTTCTCCGCGGTGGCGGCGGCGCTGGAGCGCTGGAAGCTGGACTGGACGCGCGAGCACCAGGAGGCCTGCGAGGCCACGCGGGTCTGGGGTGAGCAGCCAGACCAGGTCCTGGGCCTGCGCATGGCCTGCCTCGACGAGCGGCTGGAGGAGGTGACCCGCGTGGTGGCGGCGCTCCAGAAGGCGGATGCCCGCACCGTGGCGCGCGGCTTCGGGCTGGGGGGCTCGTTGGCGAGCCTGCGGCGCTGCTCGGACGTGAGGACGTTGATGGAGGCCGTGGCGCCTCCGGAGGACCCGGCCGTGCTGTTGGAGGTAACGGCGGTCCGGGCGGAGCTGGCCCGGGCGAACGCGGGGCTGCTCGCGGGGCATACGCCAGAGGCGTTGAAGGTGGCGCTGGCGGCACGGGAGCGGGCCGTACGCACGCGCTACCGCCCGCTGGAGGCGGAGGCCCACCTGCTGTGCGCCACGCTCCAGGAAGACGCCAGTGCGTTCGAGGATGCGCGAGCCTCGCTGGTCCAGGCCGGCCTCGCCGCGGAGGCGGGGCGCCATCATGCCGTGCTGGCCCGGGTGCTCTATGTCCAGGCGTGGTTGAGTGGCCATGACCTGGGACGGACACAGGAGGCCTGGGCCTCTCTGAACCGCGCTCAGGCGGTGGCTGAGCCGCTGCGCGACCCCGAGTTCGACGCGCTGTTGAGCTATGTCCGCGCCGAGTTGTTCGAGCAGGAGGGACGTTTCTCCGAGGCGGAGCCACTGCTGCGCGAGGCGCTGGACCGCGTCACGGCGAAGGGCGTCTCCTATGCCGCTGCCCGCGCGGAGCTCAACGGACGTCTGGGCTTGCTGGCCCGGCATCAGGGCCGGCTCCTGGAGGCGAAGCGCTGGCAGGAAGAGGCGCTGCGGCTTCAAGAGGACTTGCATGGCCCCGACCACCGCGACACCGCCCGGGCCCTGGTGAACCTGGGCGGCACGCTGGCGCACGCGGGGGAGCTGGCCCGCGCGGAGGCCGTCCTGCAGCGGGCGCTGGCCAGCCTCCGCCGCAGCCTGGGCGAGGAACACCTCGTGGTGGCGCGCACGTTGTCCAACCTGGCCGTCATCTATTTCGAGTGGGGGCGGGGTCCGGAGGCGCTGCGCGCGGCGGAGCAGAGCCTCGCGGTCGCTCGCAAGAGCGTGCCGCCGGAGGGCGCGGACGCGGTGCTCATGGGCATGACGTCGAACCGGACGGGGGTGCTGGGCGAGCTGGGCGCGCGCGAGGCCGAGCTGGAGCAGGCCCGGCGCAGCCTGGCCCACCGTGAGCGCGTGTACGGCGCCACGCATCCGGAGGTCGCGTTGGACCTGCACGAGGTGGGGCGGCTGTTGCGATTGCTGGGGCGCGCGAAGGAGGCTCGGGGCTTCCATGCGCGCGGCGTCGCGCTCCAGGAGTCGTTGCTGGCGCGAGGTGCGCTGGAGGGGGAGGGGCTGCGCTGGCTCGCGGATGCCCTGCTGTTCCTGGGGCGCGTCGAGGAGGCTCGGGGCCACGCGGAGCGGGCGCTCGCGAGGCTGGAGCGGGACTGGGGGCCGGTGGCGCCGGAGCGCATCAAGGCGCTGGTGCTGCTGGGCGACATCCATCTGGCGAGGCGCGAGCCAGCGGAGGCGGCGGCGCCCTTGAGGGCGGCGCTGGCGGCGCTCGCGAGCGAACAGGTGGCGTCCGCGCGGGTTCCCCTGGCGCGGCGGCGGCTCGCCCAGGCCTTGCGTCTGTCCGGGGCGTCTGGCGAGGCGTGTCAGGAGGCGCGCAGGGCGTGGCTGGAGTGGGCGCCCTGGCGCAAGGCCTACCCCGGTGAAGTCGCCGAGGCTCGAGCCGAAAAGGACCGCTGTCCGCGCTAGCCGTCCGATTTCGACGCAACGATGACTCCCGGGCTGTCTCTTTGTCGTGGGGCAAATCCCCATGAACCTTTTTCCGGGAAGTTCCGATGAAGAACCTGACGCGTGCGTTCGTGCTGTCGCTCTCACTCCTCGCTGTGGCGTGTGGTGACTCCAAGGGAGACGACAAAGACGGTGACGGAGGAGGAGGCGGCGGCGGTGACGGAGGCGGCGGCGACGCGCTCCAGTGTTCCGCGGTGGGGTGGTGCACGACGTGGAGCGCGGACACCACCGAGGTGACGAACGCACCGCCGCTGACGGGGGGCACCCTCCGGGAGGGCACCTACCGCGTCGAGCAGGGCCGCGGCTACGACGCGGCGATGGTCCTCCGTGGCAGCTCCGTCATCCTCCTGGGGGGAAGCTGGAACAACTACCTGGGCACCTGGAAGGTGAGCAACGGGAAGCTGGAGCTGACCCGGGCCTCCGCGTGCGACGACTCCAGCGAGGGGCCGCTGGACAACCTCTTCACCGAGGTCCACGCCTTCGCGGTCCGGGGCGACGAGCTCTTCACCCAGGACCAGGACAGCTCGGGGGGGGCCATCCTCCGCTGGAAGCGGGTGAATGACCTGTGTGAGGAGAGCGCCTCGTTCAAGTGCCGGAGCGGCATCTGCTCCTGTGCCACGACGACGAACAGGCCCATGACGGGGCAGCCGAGCTGCAGCGGGTGAGCGCCAGGGCTCACTCTCACGTGCTCCTCCTCCGTGGCGTGAGCCTGTGGGCGCGCGCGGCCGGACTCCTCCGGCCGCCCGCTCCGGGTTCGTCCGGTCGCGCTCAGGGCGCGTTGCGCGCCAGGAAGACCTTGTACTGAAGCGACACGAAGAGGGTGCGAGGCTCCACCAGTCCCGCCCTCGCGAACATGTCGAAGAGCGCGGCGTCGGAGGGGATGGGCTTCATCTGGGCGGACATCTGGCGCCGCCGCTCCAGGGCCTCCGGGGAGACGCCGCAGGCCCGCAGCCGCCGCAGCTCGATGTCCGTCAGCACGGGGTCCATGCCGACGCGGCAGCCCAGGACCAGCGGCGCCCCCGGCTTGAGACGCCGCGTCACCTCGCGCAGCAGCGCCATGCGGGCCTCCTCGCCCTCCACGTGGTGGAGGACGCCCATCACCTGCGCGCCGTCGAACGGGGCGCTGGCGGGCAGGGTGTGCAGCGCGCCCTGGTGCAGGTGGGTGCGTGAGCGCAGCCCCTCGTCCTCCAGCCGCTTGCGAGCGACGGCGAGCATGGGCTCCGAGGGCTCCACGCCCGTGAAGCGCCAGCCCGGAACCTCAAAGCGGTGGTAGGGCACCAGCTCCGCGCCCGTGCCCACGCCCACGAAGAGGATGGATGCGGCGTCCTGCCCGTCGAGCTGGGCCGTCAGCGCGCTGGCGCCGAGTTCATAGATGGCTGGCGCGCCCGCGAGGTTGATGGCGGCCTGGGCGTCGTAGTGGGGGGCGCGGTCCGCGCCGAAGCCCGCAACGACGAGGTGGTGGGCGGAGTGCTCATGCGTCATGCGGGGACCTCGGGGGAAAGCAGATGGAGCCCGAGGATGCGTCGCGGCCTCGATGTTCGGGAGAGCGGGGATTCAGGTTGAATCGGCGGGGACGCGAGCACCGCCCGCCGCGGCGGTCAGGCGGGCTTGAGCGCGCGAGCGCGGTAGGCACGAGGCGAGAGACCGAACGCTCGCGTGAAGCTCGTCGTGAAGTGGGACAGGTCCCCGAAGCCGGCCTCCAGGGCGACATCGGTGATTCGCGCACGGCTGCCGCGCAGCGCCGAGGCCGCCATGCCTAGCCGCGTGGCGATGACGAGCTGGCGGGGTGTCTGCCCCGTCACTGCTCGGAACATGCGCAGGAAGTGAAAGCGCGTGAGCCCCGCGACGTCCGCGAGCGTGTCCAGCGAGCAGTCCTCCATGAACTTTGATTCGAGATATCGCAGGACCCGGGCCACTCTGCGCGCCTGGAGGTCGGAGACCTCCACCCGTGTCTCCGTCGGGTTGCTTCCCAGCGTCACCCCCGCGTCCACCACCGCCAGTGCCGCCTCTCGCAGGTCCTCCACCTGGCCACTCTCAAGTGCTTGTCGCGCCAGGAGGACGGCGTTCACCGAGGTGAGCGACGCCGGAGCGCAGACGCGCGCGAAGGGGCGCGTTGCTCGCGAGGAGCGTCCCAGCGAGCGGAGGGCATCGTCCAGCAGCGCGTCCGAGCACTCGATGACGAGCGAGCGGTCTCCACCATCATCGACGTGCCGGAACTCATACGGCGCCGCCCGGTTCCCGAGCAGCAGCGCGCCCGGCCCCACCACCGCGACCCCCTCGGGGCTCCGGACATGGAACGCGCCGGACAGCACGACGCTGATGCAGACCCGAGCGTGCTCGCCGCCGAAGATGGGACTTCGCGTGCCTGCTCGGCAGACACAGTCCCTGATGTCGACGGCGTCGTCCGCGCTGAGCGCGTGATAGCCAGGAGCCCGCTCGGGAAGCACCGCAACATTCCCAAAGTTTCGCCTCATGGGCCGATGCTATCCCGACCGCCGTGGTGCTGAAGCAAGGCCCAGGAGGAGCCGTACATGGCGGGGATGTCGTCGATGCGAGGCGTGCTCTTGATGATGACGCTCTGGGAGCTGGGGTGTGGCGCACACGGTGGGCGGCCCGCGGAGGCGCTGAAGCGTCAAGAGGGCACCTGCACGCCCGAACTCTACGGCGCGGGGCTCTTCACCACCGGGGCCTGGGACTTCTTCATGGCCTTCTCGCCAGACCAGCGACGCGTGCTCTTTGGCAGGGCAGATGACCGCTTCGAACAATATACGCTCTACGAAACGCAGCTGACCGCTGAAGGGCACTGGTCCCGTCCGGTGCTCCCTCGCTTCGCCACGGAGTGGAGCAACGCGGACCCACACCTCTCGCCCGACGGGCGCACGGTGTACTTCATCTCGAACCGTCCCGAGCCTGGGGAGCAAGGCCCCCGAAGCTCGTATGACATCTGGGCCGCGTCGCTGGGCGCCGACGGAGCATGGGGGGACGCGCGACGCCTTCCGGCCCCCGTCAATGACAAGCACCGCGACGAGTGGTCACCAGCCGTGGCCGCCAATGGCAATCTCTACTTCGGGGGTGAGCGAGACGGCACCCTGGGGGGCAGCGACCTCTGGGTCTCCCGCTGGGTCGACGGCGCCTACCAGCCGCCAGAGAACCTGGGGCCCGCCATCAACTCGTCGGTCCATGAGCTCGAGCCGTGGATTGCGCCTGATGAGCGCTACCTCATCTTCAGTGCACTGCGGCGGGAAGACGGCCTGGGCGGATACGACTTGTTCCTCAGCCGCAAGGTGGATGGCGCGTGGACGCCTGCGCGCCGGCTCTGCGAGGGCATCAACACGCCCGCGAGCGACTACAACCACAGCGTCTCCCCCGACGGGAGGTGGCTCTACTTCAGCAGCACGCGCCCCTTCACGGGTGACGTGGGGGCACGTTTCGATGCGCCACGGGATGACAGCGCCGTCCAGGGCATTGGCCGCGGCACGGGGGACATGTACCGCATCCCCATGAGCGCGCTGGGGTTGTGAACCCGGCAGCGGAGCACATCCTGGCCGCCGGGTTCCGCAACCTGCGCGAAGTGCTTTGCGTGCGCCGGCGAGGAGAGGGGCGGCCTGGGGCTCACCCCTCCTTCACCCAGGCGCGGAGCTTCGGGCATGGCAGGGTCGTGGCGAGCGACTCTTCCATGCTGCGCTCATAAATCGTGATGGCGCCCGGCAGGTCGGAGCCCGCGATGTCTCCGACCGCCTTCATGGCACCGCGGATGCTCGGGTCGACGCGCGCGCCGTGCTCGGCGAGGAAGCGCTTGATGGTGGCGCGCCATTCCACGCCGGCCCGCGGCTGTTGAGTGACTTTCAGTGCGGAGAGTGACTTGCAGAGGCCGCTGTAGAAGTCGCGCAACCGGGTGGCTGCCGCCGTCCGTTCCGCCTCCGTGGTCCGGAACCGCGCCCACAGCTCTACCTGCACCCGCTCGTCAGGGTTCGCTGGGAAGCTCGGGAAGGACCAGGCTGTCAGCTTCTCCTCCGCGCAGCGGGTGTCGAGGAACATCGACCGCACGTCATGGGCTTCCGGCCCCCTGTCTTCCCCCAGAATCGTGCCGTCCGGCTTCAGGGTGAAGCGCACCCGGAGGCGGTCATCCGTGTCGGGTAACGGCTTCCAAGGCACGAACTCCAGGGCGTTGTCCTTCTTGCGCTGGATGGAGACCAGGCGCATGCAGGAGGCCAGTGTCTGACTTTGGCTGTCGAAGGCGCGCCGCACGGCATCAGGTGACAGGCCCGGCGAGGTCTCCACCCGTTCCGCCGGGGAGACCTCCGCGGCCTGGGCCGTGAGGAGTGAAGGCACGAGCGTGAAGAGCGCGGCGAGGCGGCGACAGTCAGGGACGCTGGGCATGATGGCGCGGACGATAGCAAGTCGGGGCATGGCATGGTCCAGGAGCCGCCCCATTGCTGTGGCCGCCAGCAAGCACGCAAAACCACAGGAGTCCATCACGAGCACGCGGCCGGGTGTCACCGCCGATGATGGGCGCGGCTCGAGGCGCCTTCCTGTGATGAATCAATGAATGCCTGGTGTTCACTTGGAGTGTGATATGACTCCGGGTCTCAAGCACCCCATTTAAATTAAAGACCGTTCTTCTTGAGTGTTTTCAGGATGCATGGTGTGTCGAGTGTTTGTTGTTGTTCTGGTTTCGGGCGCGCTCGAGCCACTATTCATTCACGGAGAGGAACATGACTTCATCCCTGACATTTCGCCGCGACCTGCTCATCGGTCTTGCGTGCGCCGCGCTCGTCGTCGCGTGCGCGCCTCAGGAAACCACCAGCACCGACTCGCGCGAGGACAGTGGCCTTGACCAGGCGACGCTGGCGCTGAGCAGTCCGCCCAATCTCGCGCTCGGCAAGCCCGCGTCCCAATCGAGCACGACCCACTCCGCGGATGCGTCACGCGCGGTGGATGGCAACACTGAAGGAGCCTTTGACCAGGGCTCGGTCACCCACACCGACAACACCTGGCAGCCGTGGTGGCAGGTGGACCTGGAGGGCGTTCACGCCATCTCCTCCGTCGTTGTCTACAACCGCACCGATTGCTGCTCAGAGCGGCTCCAGAACTTCCGGGTGCGGGTCTCCGATGATGGGCTGAACTGGCAGGACTTCTCCTTTACGGGGATTGCTCCTGCGCAGTCCGTGTTCGCCATCAACCGTACGGCGCGGTTCGTCCGCGTGCAGCTCGACGGCACCGCCCCCCTGAGCCTCGCCGAGGTCCAGGTCCTTCCGGCTCATGGGAACGTCGCGCTCGGCAAGCCGGCGTCCCAATCGAGCACGACCCACTCCGCGGATGCGTCACGCGCGGTGGACGGCAACACTGAAGGGGCCTTTGACCATGCCTCGGTCACCCACACCGACAACACCTGGCAGCCGTGGTGGCAGGTGGACCTGGAGGGCGTTCACGCCATCTCCTCCGTCGTTGTCTACAACCGCACCGATTGCTGCTCAGAGCGGCTCCAGAACTTCCGGGTGCGGGTCTCCGATGACGGGCTGAACTGGCAGGACTTCTCCTTTACGGGGATTGCTCCTGCGCAGTCCATTTTCGCCATCAACCGTATGGCGCGGTTCGTCCGCGTGCAGCTCGACGGCACCGACCCCCTGAGCCTCGCCGAGGTCCAGGTCTTCGGTGTGCCGCCTTCGCCCTCCGAGCTCCTCATCTCAGTCGACACGGCGGGATGCAACACCAACGTGGCTATCAACAATGCCATTGGTCAGAGCTTCCGTGTGAACGGGGCAACTGACCTTGACAAGATTGAGGTCTGGATCAAGCCGGAGCTCTACTACACGACTTCGTACGCCATGGAGGTGTACGACGGAGAGGGCACGGGCGGCGCGAAGCTCGCGACCTCTCCGACGACGGTGACGCTGGGCTCGCTGACAGCCGGGGTGCCCGCCGCCTTCCGCGGTTTCTCCTTCACCCACCAGGGCGTCACGCTGCAGCCTGACCGCGCCTATACGTTCAGGCTGGTGCGGATGTCCCAGTATTCTGGCGCCTTCTCCAAATGCGACGACGTCTATCCGGGGGGATGGCAGTACTGGCTGGGGTACAGCCCGGATCGTTTCAACGACGTATCCTTCAGGTTGTACGGCTCATAGCAACAGGCGCGCGCACTGACTCACTCCGGGCTTTCAATGTGGCCCGGAGTGAGGGCCCATCGTGTCAGTGCGCGGGAAGACATGAACCGGGGCGGGCTCAAGAGCGCCCGGCTTCGCCGGTTCGTCGCGAAGGACTCGGGGCGGTCAGGCAGAAGCGTGAAGGCCGCAGGGCCTGTACCACCACATGCCCCGCGTGCTCCAACCGCAGGGTGTCCCCGGGCCACAGGACGTAGTCACGCGCGTCGCCCTCCCGGGTGAGCCACAGCGTACCTTCCGCGCAGGTGAGCGTCAGGGGCTCATCTCCGCGCGTGCGCACGCTCCACGGGGTGCCCTGGGCCAGCCGCATCGGGCCCGTGTTCAATGCAGGCCGCGTTCCCCACCGCAGCCGCTTCGTCACCTTCCTCATCCAGTCCCACATCACCGCGTCCTCCAGGGGCCAACATGCGCCCCCTGGCGGTTGCGGAACAGATTCAGCCAGATGAGATTGTGACCGGCACAATTTGGCCCTGACAGGCTGTGCTGGTCGTCATCGGCGGGAGCTGTATCTGGGCAACGGGCCCGTTTTCGTCTCCGATGCCGGCCGTGGTGGAAGCGGCTCACTTTGGGAGGCGCCATGGGCGCGGTGGCACACAAAGCAAAGCTCTACGAGCAGGTGGCCGAGCGGCTCGCGGATGCCATCTCCGCGGGGACCTTGCAGCCTGGAGACAGGCTGCCGTCCGTGCGGCAGCTCAGCCTGCGCGAACGGGTGAGCATCTCCACCGTCCTCCAGGCCTACCTGCACCTGGAGTCCCTGGGGCTCGTCGAGACGCGCCCCCAGTCCGGCCACTACGTGCGCCGCCGTGAGCGCCCCCGGCTGGCGGAGCCCCAGGTGTCCCGGCCCGCGTCCAGCGCCACGGCCGTCACCGTGAGCGGGCTCGTCGCGAGCGTCTATCAATCCATGGGGGACGACCGCATGGTGAAGCTGGGCGCCGCCTCGCCTTCGCCGGAGCTGCTGCCCGTCCGCAGGCTGTACCGCGAGCTGAACGCGCTCAGCCGCGAAGCGCGCGACCGGAGCATCCTGTACGACGTGCTGCCCGGGTGCCTGGAGCTGCGCCAGCAGCTCGCGCGCCGCTCCCTGGACTGGGGCTGCTCGCTGTCCGCGGACGACTTCATCACCACCTTCGGAACGTCCGAGGCCATCCACCTGTGCCTGCTCGCGGTGGCGCGGCCCGGGGACACCATCGCCATCGAGTCCCCCGCGTACTACGGGACGTTGCAGGCCATCGAGGCGCTGGGCCTGCGCGCGCTGGAGATTCCCTGCTGCCCGCGCAACGGCATGCAGATGGAGGCGCTGGAGGCGGCGCTGACGCGGCGGCGCATCGCCGCGGTGCTGGTGGTGCCCAGCTTCAGCAACCCGGTGGGGAGCTGCATGCCCGACGTGCGGCGCCAGCGGCTGGTGAACCTGCTGGATGCGCATGACGTGCCGCTCATCGAGGACGACATCTACGGCGACCTGCACTTCGACGCCGAGCGCCCGCGCTCATGCAAGGCGTTCGACACGCGCGGCAACGTGCTGCTGTGCAGCTCGTTCTCGAAGACGCTCGCGCCGGGCTTCCGCGTGGGCTACGTGGCGCCGGGCCGCTTCCGGGAGCGGGTGGAGCTGCTCAAGTTCTCCACCTCCGTGACGACCGCCACGGTGCCCCAGTATGCGATTGCGCGCTTCCTTCAGAGTGGAGGCTACGACAGACACCTGCGCTCCCTGCGCCGCCGGCTCGCCGCGCAGGTGGAGCGCACGGCGGAGGCCGTGGCGGAGTCCTTCCCCGAAGGCACGCGCGTGACGCGGCCCACGGGCGGCGCGCTGCTCTGGGTGGAGCTGCCGCGGCAGGTGGACGCGCTGGTGCTGCATGCGAAGGCCCTGGAGGCGGGCATCAGCATCGCCCCGGGGCCCATCTTCTCCGCGCGGATGGAGTCGTATCGTCACTGCTTCCGGCTGAGCTGTGGCCACCCGTGGACGCCGCGCATCGAGGCGGCGCTGTCCACGCTGGGGGCGCTGGCGCGCGGCCTGGTCTAACGCGCGAACAGCAGGCCCGCGCCTTCCCGGGCCGCCCGGTCGACGGCGCGGGCGATGGCGTCAATCGCCGGGGCGGGGGCGCCTCCCCTGCCGGTCCGTGTCAGCTTCAGGCGGAGCGATGTCATGAAGCGGCCCTTGCCGGTGAGCGGCGGGTAGTCGGGGGCCTCGCCCAGGTACTGGCGCAGGTCGTCGCGTACCTGCCGGACCTCGTTGGACGTCCAGTAGCCCATGGAGGGGAAGTTGCGCCGCAGGCCGATGCCCTCCGCCACCACGCGGTCCGGGGCCCGGCCCCAGACGAGGTGCCGCCACAGCTCAAACGTCCGCTTGGGGCAGTTCACCGCGATGACGACGTCCGAGGCGCGGACCTGCTTGTCGGTGGGCTTGAGGTCCGTCGCCAGCTCCATGCCCTCCGGGGTGCCCGTCTCCTCGCGGGTGAAGTAGTCGGACAGCTCGTCGAGCAGGTCCAGCATCGTGTCCGCGTGGCGGGTGGGGGGCTTGCGCAGGGACTCGGAGCCTTGCTGGAGCAGGTGGTCCACGAAGGCGAGGAGGGCCTTGAGCTCCTCGTCCGAATCGATGTCGGCCAGCTCCTCCGCGCTCAGGTGCTCCGTGTTCTCCCGCCAGAGCCATTCGCGGAAGGCCGCGAGCCGCGCCGGGGTCAGCAGGGGCACGAGCCCTTCGGGAGGCGTCAGATAGATGAAGACAGGGGCGCTCATGGCCTCTGTCTACTCCGGACTTGGACGCCTGGGGATGGCCGAGGCGCTTCCGGGACGGTGGGCGGCCGGTGGCGGCACGGCTCACACGCGGATGGGAGGCTCGATGAGCACGGGCGCGGTGGCCTTCGGGTCATCCGGGTCGAACGCGGGCGCGTAAGGCCCCGCGTGGGTCTCCTTCCACTTGCGGGGCACGCGCTCAAGGCCCACGGGGAAGACGGTGAGGCGCCCGTCTTCACCGATGCGCAGGCGCAGGAAGTTCTTCCAGTCCGGGAGCGCGAGCGAAATGAAGGCCTCGTTGGAGTGCGCGCCGAAGCGGTTCACGCTCAGCCACAGGTACAGGCCCATGACGAAGGGCCCCACCAGGAAGCCGCCCAGGAAGGTGAAGCCCGAGGACAGCAGGAACTTGCCCGCCAGGTGCCACCAGCCCGCCTCGCAGTGGATGCCGTCCGCGGAGATTTCTGGGCACACGCCCAGGCAGCTCACGGTGAAATAGGTGGCGCCCCAGGCCACGAAGAAGGCCGCGGCGATGTGCCCGAGCCCATGGAGCGTACCCGCCAGCGTGCGCCACTTGCCGAAGGCCGAGTCCGCCAGCCCGATGAGCCCGGCGATGGTGCCCATGCCCAGCACCAGCGTCCACGGCCGGGCCACCATGCTGTTGGCCACCGCCAGGATGACATCCGAGAGCTGGGACATTCCGAAGGAGCCCACCTCCGCGTAGGCCGCCAGCGCCAGCAGCAGGTACAGCGCGCCCGTCAACAACCCGAACAGGGGACTGTGGCGGATGAGCAGCAGGTTCTGCCGAGCCAGCTTCCGGGACGTCCATTCGTCCGGGAAGCTCTTCTGCAGCGTGTAGCCGTCCCGCAGGACGTGGGCGGAGGGCGCGTGCGTGGGATGGAGGAACGCGCCGCCACCGCCCGCGGTGATTTTCTGCCGCCCGCCAGCGTCCTCGTGCCGCCGGTAGTGGTGCAAATCGCCCGCGAGGAAGACGTTGATGCGCCGGCCGAACACCTTCTCCTGGAGGTACTCCAGGTTGTTCTCCAGGTAGCTGCCCTTGCGCCGCTCGGTGGCGGCCAGAATCCAGGCGGGCTCCGCGTTGCAGAGGATGATGCGGTCGTCGGGGCCCATGTGGCTGGCCACTTCGCGGAAGTACTCCACCTGCGGCACGTCGATGTCGCTGTTGAGCTGTACGTCCGTGCCGATGAGCCACCACCGCTGGGGCAGCTTCAGCGCGAAGTAGCTGCGGCTCTGCCGCGTGCGCCGGCCGGCAATCCACCGGCTCGCGCAGAACAGCCGCAGGAAGGCGCCGAGCCCGTCGTACCAGTCATGGTTGCCCGGAATCACGAACAGGTCCGGGCTGGGCGCATGCGAGCGCCGCATGGCCGCCTCATAGGGCTGCACCAGCCGCTCGTCGTACACCTCGCGGCTGGCGCCGGGGTACACGCCGTCACCGCCGAAGACGAGCAGCCGTCCTCGCTGCGTGGCGTGGGGCTCCGCGGAGGGCTGGCCCTGCACGGGCAGCGTCAGCTCTGGCAGCGCCAGCAGCCGCGCCACCGCGTAGGTGGAGTTCCAGCCGTCGCCGGTGTCCGACACGTAATCCAGCCAGAAGCCGCCCTCCGGCATCGGCTCCTGCGAGTAGTCGAAGTAGGGCACTTGCGGCCGCACCACCGCTTCGATGAGCCGGTGGTCCGCGCGCGCGCCGAAGACGGCCGCCACCACCGCGTCCAGGCCCGTGCGCAAGAGCTGCGCGGGGTGAAGCCAGCGCACCATGTCCGCGCGCTTCCGGCGTTGCGCCGCCAGGCTCCGGTCCGACGCCGGCAGGCCCTCGCGGGGGGACAAGGCGTAGGGGCGCAAATCCTCGGCGGGCAGGTCGGCGCGTGGCGGCTCCAGCGGCTCCACTGGCTCACGTTCAGCGGCCATGAGCGGGCTGCTCCAGGAAGGGGCCGGTAAGGACGGTGAAGCCGAGCCCGGGGGCCGCGGGCGAGGACGTGTGCAGTCGTGAACGCATGGCTGTCCTGGATTACCACGGCCGTGGCCCTCGCCTGGAGGCCAGGCGGGCGCGGTTCGCGGTTCCCTGGGGCCGCCGGGTGGGGCACCCTGGGGACATGCCGGACTCGCCGCTCAAGGATTTCCCGGTGGTTGTCTCCTTCCCCCTCCACTGGGGGGAGATGGACGCCTTCGGCCACGCCAACAACACGCGCACGTTCACCTGGTTCGAGACCGCCCGCATCCACTACTTCGCGCGCATCGGCCTGACGGGCCCGTCAGGCGCCGGGGACGCGCGGACGAACCGCGACGGCGTGGGGCCCATCCTGAAGGCCACCAACGCGGAGTACCTGCGTCCCGTCCTCTTCCCCACGCGCCTGGTGGCCGGCTGCCGCGCCACCCGCATCGGCACGTCCTCCCTCACCCTGGAGCACGCGGTGGCCGGAGAGGACGACGGCGTCATCTACACCCGGGGCAGCTGCGTCATCGTCACCCTGCGCTACGCCACGCACGAGAAGGTCCCCGTGCCGCCGGAGCTCCGCGCGGCCATCGAGGCGCTCGAGGGGCGCTCCTTCAGCTCGTGAGTGAGCGGCGGTCTCCGAGCGGCGCGCCGTCCATGAGCGACCTGGCGCTGGGGTTCTACGAGGGCATGGCGGAGGAGTATCACCTGCTCTTCGCCAACTGGCCGCAGACGGTGGAGCGGCAGGGCGCCATGCTGGACGCGCTGCTGCGCCGCTGCGAGGCGCCGCCGCCCCGGCGCGTGCTGGACTGCGCGTGTGGCATCGGCACCCAGGCGCTGGGGCTGGCGGGCCGTGGCTACACCGTCCACGCCACCGACTTGAGCCCCGCCGCCGTGGCGCGCGCCGAGCGCGAGGCGCGCGCGCTGAACGTACACCTCACCACGGGCGTGGCGGACCTGCGCACGCTGGACGCGCAGGTGGAGGGCACCTTCCCGGTGGTGCTGGCGCTGGACAACGCGGTGACCCACCTGCTGACGGACGAGGACCTGGACGCGGCGGCGCGCGCCATGGCGTCGAAGCTGGCGCCCGGCGGGCTGGTGGTGCTGAGCGTGCGCGACGCCGACGCGCTGGCGCAGAGCCAGCCCCGCTTCACCTCGGAGCGGCTCCTGGAGGCGCCCGAGGGCCGCCGCATCCTCTTCCAAATCTGGGACTGGGCCGCGGACGGACGGACGTACACGGTGCGCCAGTTCATCCTCCGCCCCGAGGGAAAAGGCTGGCACACCACCGAGCACACCGGCGTGTACCGCGCGCTCCAGCGCGTGGATTTGGAGCGGGCGCTCACGCGCGCGGGGCTGATGGATACGCGCTGGCACACGCCGGAGGAGACGGGCTTCCATCAGCCCATCCTCACGGCGCGGCGGGCCTGAGCTTTCGCGGGGAGGCACGCCTCGCCGCGTGAGGCTCAGGCGCCGCCGCGCTTCGCGTCCGCTGGGGCGTTCGGGTGGCGGGTGAGCAGCAGGCGCAGGGGGGGCTGACGCCGCACCGCCTCTTGCTTCAGCAGGTGCGCGATGAGGGCCGGCGGGGCCGCGCTCCAGCGGGCGATGTTCTGGATGAGCATGGGCGAGCGGTAGGTGCGGCCGCACAGCAGTGACGCCGTCTTCCCATCCACCGGCAGGCCGATGAGCGCCGCCAGCGCGCGGCCCTCCGTGTTGAGGATGAGCTCCACCTTCTCCTCCGCGGGGCCGCTGGCGAAGCGCTGGCGGAGCACCTCGCGCGCCGCGCGCCGCGTGGACTCTGGCACGTCGCGGTCATTGCCTACCTTGTGCAGCTCCATGAGCCGGCGCGCGCTCCATAGCCGCCGGAAGAGGCTTGCGGGGAGCTGCGGGTTGCGCACGAGCCAGCGCCGCACCCCCGTGTCCGCCGCGAAGGCCGCCCGGGCGCACAGCGCCTCCAGGCCGACGGGGTTGCGGTGGTAGCGCGCGACGAGTCGCGCATGGGGCAGGCCCGTGCGCGCGTTCTCCAGCACGGCCTTGATGACGGCGGGCACCGGGTCGAAGCACAGCGCGGAGAGGACGGGGTCCTCCGCCGCGTGGGCGTGGGCGATGCGCTGGTCCTCGGGAAGCGGGTGCAGCCGGAGCTCGAAGAGCTGGCGGTAGTTGCCCAGGGCGACCTCGGGCTCGTCCTCGGCGTCAGTCGCCGCGGCGGGGGCGGACGCGGCGTCCTGCGGGGGCAGGTCCGCTTCGGGCGCGGCGTCCAGCGGCGTCAGGTCGAGCACCGGGAGGTCCGCTTCGGGCTCGATGGCCGCGGGGGGCGCCCGCCGCTGGGGCTCGGAGGCCACGGGTGGGGAGGTGGCTGGACGCGCCGGGCTAGAGGCGGGCGTGGGCAGCAGCGCGCCCTGGGTGACGAGCCGGGAGAGGATGATCCGCAGCCGCTCGGGGGGCAGGCCCGTCAGCGCGGGCAGGTTCCGGGCAGGTGTGGCGCCGTCCAGGCGGGAGAGCACGAAGCCCTCTTCTGGACTGAGCGCCAGCGTCCGCAGGTCGACCGAGGGGTTCGGCTTGGGCATCCACTCCGTCATGGCTCCAGAGTCTTTCATGACCTGGAGGACTCGGGCAGGTCCGGGCCGGGGCGAGCGACCTGTGACTGGAAAACATGACGGATGCTGGACGGCCTGCCCGGCGGATGGGCGTGCGGGGAGCACCCTTGCCTGTCCCTGCCCGTGGGCCCTAACTTCACACCATGTCCGACCGCATCGAGACCTATGCCGAGTTCTGGCCGTTCTACCTGCGGGAGCACGCGCTGCCCTCGACGCGCTGGCTTCACTTCACGGGCACCACCCTGGGCGTGGGGCTGGGCGTGACGGCCGCCGTCACGGGCCGCGGCGCGCTGGTTCCGGCCGCGCTCGTCGCCGCCTACGGCTTCGCGTGGTTCAGCCACTTCGTCATCGAGCGGAACAAGCCCGCGTCGTTCAAGTACCCGCTCTGGTCGTTCATCTCCGACCTCCGCATGGCGGGGTTGATGGGCGCCGGACGGCTGGCGCCACACCTGGAGCGCGCTCGGGCGGGAGGCCTGGGCTCGGGCGAGGCGGCCCGCGCGGTGCCCGAGGCGCAGCAGGCCCGCTAAGGCAGACACGCCTCCTCGTAGCCCCAACGCTCCTCGTCTTCACCTTCGTCCAGGAGCGGCTTCAAGGCGTCGAGAGAGACCGTGGGCGGAACATCCACGGAGATGAGCCCGGGGACATGGCTTTTCTCGACGGCGCAGCCCTGCTTCTCCAGGAGCGCCTTGACGGAGGGGACCTCCTCCTCGTCGTAGATGATGAGGCGCAGGGTGGCATGCCCCGAGGGCCGGACGACCTTCTGGAACAGGAGCTCTCCGTCCACGAGCTTGGCGGAGACGACGTCTTCGCAGGCGACGCCCTTCGCGAAGAAGGGGACGTTGTCGAGCTGGAACAACCCTTCTCCTACAGGGCGCGCCCAGAGCCCCTCGGAGTCCGCGGGGGGGTAGTCGTCCTCGTCCTTCTCCAGCTCGAAGATGACCTTGACCCGGTCATCGCCATCCGCAGTGCTCATTTCGACTTCCCGTCGCAAGAGTGCCTGTTGCCCTTCTTGAGGTTGCACTTCCGGCAGAGCACCTGTCCATTCTCCACATCCCCCGCGCCTCCCTTCGACCTGGCGCGCTTGTGGTCGACATGGGCCTCGTTCGACGGAGGCGTCACGCCCTTCTGGTGCCTCTTGCCGGGGACCGTCTCGACTTTGCAATTCACACAGCGGATCTTTCCGTCATTCTCCTTCGCGTTCCGTTCCTTCACGGTGTCCTTCTGCCGCTTCGTGAAGGCCTTTCCGGACCGGTCCTTCTTGTCCTTGTCCTTGTCCTTGCTCGAAATCCCCGCCTGACCGTCAGGAATGGCGGACTCAAGGAGCGGAACGGGTTCAAAGGGCGAGGGCGCCGCGGGGACCTCCATCGTGGATGGCGTTGCGACCGCGACCGCGAGCAGGACCAGATATAGAGTGTTCATCAGGACACTCTCGCATGTGCGAGGCTTTGGTGGCAGGTGTGAGGAATCGCGGCGACCCGCGCGGTGGCGCACGGCCTTCCATTGACCCTGCGCACAGCGCCGCTGAACTGGCCGACACCTCCCTCCATGACGCAGTCCCGGGGCTTCGAGGAACCAGGGGCTGGGCCGCGACCTACGGGAGAGCCATCTCTCGGCTCGTCCAGCAGGCACGCTGGCACCCAGGGCAGGCGGGCGCCGGGGCGCATTGACGCGTCCGGGACGCTCTCCCAGAATCCGGCTCGTTTCGGGCATCCGCCCGGGGGACCTCCGTGAACCTGCTGACCCGCGTAAAGAAGAGCGTCCGGCACCGCGCCGCCTACAAGGCGTCGGGGCCGTTGTCGAAGCTGCTGAGCCTGACGGGGTTCGGCCGCTATGGCCCTGGCCCCCAGCTCAAGCAGCCGGAGCCGCTGCGCCAGGCTGGCATCCCCGTCGAGCCCTACCGCTTCGACGTGGCGGAGCTGGAGCGCTTCTGGGACGGGCTCCAGGCGCACAACGCCACCATCCGGCACTTCTGCGGCTTCCAGCCCTACTGGGAGAAGCGGCCACAGTACTACTTCACATGGAAGCAGATTGAAGCGCTGGTGGCGCGTGAGGACGCCGTCTACGTGGACATCGCCTCCACCCCGAGCAGCCCGTACCTGGATGTCGTTCGCGAGCTGGGTCGGACGCGGAACATCTACGCGCAGGACCTCGTCTTCCCGCCGGGCATCCACGGCCACCAGATTGGCGGCTCGGCGGCGGAGCTCCCGCTCGAGGACGGCTCGGTGGACGCGATGACGCTGCACTGCTCCTTCGAGCACTTCGAGGGGCGCGCGGACACGGGCTTCATCCGGGAGGCGGGGCGTGTGCTCCGGCCCGGAGGAAAGGTCTGCATCGTCCCGCTGTACCTGGGCGAGTACGCCTTCACCATGTGTGACCCCGCGTGGGGTTACGACATCCGCCGCGACGCGGAGCCCATCATCCATCTGTTCCCGTGCTGGGGCGAGCGGCATGGCCGCTTCTACGACGCCGTCACCTTGAAGGAGCGCGTCCTGGCGCCCGCGCACGCGGCGGGCCTCACGTCCCGCGTCTTCCACTTCGAGAACATCATGGACCTGCACCCGACCTGCTACACGCACTTCGGGCTCGTCCTGGAGAAGCCCGCGAAGGGGTGACGTGCGCCACGTCCCTGCATTTGTTACCCCGGGTGCGGAGCCCGGGCTATAGCCGCCCGTGGGCCGGTGCCCGCCGCTCGCAGCGGCATGGCGCCGCCACACGGAGGCACGCATGGGTGGAGTCGCGCGGAAGTTGGCCTGGGTGCTGCTCGCCGCCGCGGGCGCGGTGAGCCTGGGCACGGTGGCCCTGCACCGGGGCGAAAGCATCAACGCCATCTGGCTGGTGGTGGCGTCCGCCTCTGTCTATCTCATCGGCTACCGCTTCTACGGCCGCTTCGTGGCGCGCAAGGCGCTGGGCGTGGAGCCCTCGCGCGCGACGCCGGCGCACCTGCGCAACGACGGCCTGGACTACGTGCCCACGGACAAGTGGGTGCTGTTCGGCCACCACTTCGCCGCCATCGCCGGCGCGGGCCCGCTGGTGGGCCCGGTGCTGGCCGCGCAGATGGGCTACCTGCCCGGCACGCTGTGGATTCTGGTGGGCGCGGTGCTGGCGGGCGCGGTGCAGGACTTCGTCATCCTGGTCTTCTCCGTGCGCCGTGACGGCAAGTCCCTGGGCGACATGGTGCGCCTGGAGCTGGGGCCCGCCGCCGGGGTGACGGCGATGATTGGCGTTTTGATGATCATGATGATCATCCTCGCCGTGCTGGCGCTGGTCGTCGTGAAGGCGCTGGCGCACAGCCCCTGGGGCACCTTCACCGTCGCGATGACGATGCCCATCGCCGTGCTGATGGGGCTCTACCTGCGCTACCTCCGCCCCGGCCGCGTGCTGGAGGTCTCCATCGCGGGCTTCGTGCTGCTGATGTTGTCCATCTGGCTGGGCGGCCACGTCGCCGGGCACCCGACCTGGGGCGCCGCGTTCACGTTCGACGCCAAGGCGCTGGCGTGGATGCTGATTGGCTACGGCTTCTGCGCGTCCGTGCTGCCGGTGTGGCTGCTGCTGGCGCCCCGCGACTACCTGTCCACCTTCCTGAAGATTGGCACCGTGCTGCTCCTGGCAGTGGGCATCCTCCTGGCCGCGCCGGAGCTGCGGATGCCGGCGGTGACGCGCTTCATCGACGGCTCGGGGCCCGTGTTCTCCGGCGGGCTGTTCCCCTTCCTGTTCATCACCATCGCCTGCGGCGCGGTGTCCGGGTGGCACTCGCTCATCTCCTCCGGAACGACGCCGAAGATGCTGGCCAACGAAGGGGACGCGCGGATGGTGGGCTACGGCTCCATGTTGATGGAGTCCTTCGTCGCCATCATGGCGCTCATCGCCGCGTCGGTGCTGGACCCGGGCGTGTACTTCTCCATGAACTCGCCGCCGTCGGTGATTGGCACCACCGTGGAGGAGGCCGCGCGCACCATCAGCCAGTGGGGCTTCGTCGTCACGCCGGAGGTGCTCAGCCAGACGGCCAGGGACATCGGTGAGTCCACCATCCTGTCCCGCGCGGGCGGCGCGCCGACGCTGGCGGTGGGCATGGCGCAGATTCTCCATGGCCTCGTGTCGGGCGAGGGGATGATGGCCTTCTGGTACCACTACGCCATCCTCTTCGAGGCGCTGTTCATCCTCACCACGGTGGACGCGGGCACGCGCGTGGGCCGCTTCATGATTCAGGAGCTGGCCGGGCTGGTGTACGCCCCGCTCAAGCGCACCGAGTCCTGGACGGCCAACATGATTGCCACGGCCCTCTGCGTGGCGGCGTGGGGGTACTTCCTCTACCAGGGCGTGGTGGACCCGCTGGGCGGCATCAACACGCTGTGGCCGCTGTTCGGTATCGCCAACCAGATGCTGGCCGCCATCGCGCTCACGCTGGCGACCGTCATCCTGGTGAAGATGAAGCGGCAGCGCTACGCCTGGGTGCCCGCCGTGCCCGCGGCGTGGCTGGTGCTCTGCACGCTGACGGCGGGGTGGCAGAAGGTGTTCGGCGACGACGTGCGCATCTCCTTCCTGGCCCATGCGCGGGCGTTCTCCGCGGCGGTGGCGGAGGGGCGGGTGGTGGCGCCCGCGGCGTCCGTGGAGGAGATGGAGCGCATCATCACCAACGACTACCTGGATGCCGCCCTCACGAGCGTGTTCATGGTGCTGGTGGTGGCCACGGTGCTCTTCGGCGTGCGCGCCGCGCGGGCGGCCTGGCGGTCCCCGACGGCCACCGCGAAGGAGTCACCCGCCGTGCCGCTGCCGGCGGAGGTTCGCTGACATGGCCGCCGTGTGGGCTCGGCTGGGGCACGCGTGGCGCCGCGCGGTGCAGGTGGCCCGGCTGATGATTGGTGTTCCGGACTACGACACCTATGTCGAGCACATGCGCCGCCACCACCCGGACCGGGAGGTGATGAGCTACGCCCGCTTCTTCGACGAGCGGCTCCAGGCC
>NZ_JABXEO010000075.1:0-45588 GCF_013372585.1 Myxococcus sp. AM010 | reverse complement strand
GAGGGGTGGGGTGGGCAGCGGCACCATTCCACGCCCGCCCCCGCACACGCAACGGAGGGACCCGCGCGCTACAGGCCGTACGCCTCCAGCAGCTTCAACCACACCTCGCTCATGGTGGGGAACGACGGCACCGCGTGCCACAACGTATCGAGCGGCACCTCCCCCGCCACGGCGATGGTGGCCGCGTGGAGCATCTCCCCCACCTCAGGCCCGGTGAACGTGGCGCCCACCAGCACGCGGCGCTGCTCGTCCACCACCCACTTCACGGTGCCGGTGAGGCCCTTGCCCACCAGCGACGTGCCGGACACGTCCTGGAGCTGCTTCTCCACCGTGCGCACCGGCAGCCCGGCCTCGCGCGCCTTGGCCTCGGTGAGGCCCACGCTGGCCACCTGCGGGTGGGTGAAGACGACCTGCGGGGTGGCCTTCGCGTCCGCCCAGGCCCTCGCCTGCTTGCCCGCGATGACGTCGCCCACCATGCGGGCCTGGTACTTGCCCATGTGGGTGAGGAGGTTGCGGCCATTGGTGTCGCCGCACGCGTAGAGCCAGCCGCCGTCCACGCCCTTCGCGCGGAGCTGGTCGTCCACCTCCACCGGCTTGCCGCCCTCGAGCCCCACCGTCTCCAGCCCGATTCCCTCCGTGCGCGGCACGCGGCCCATGGCCACCAGGAGTTCGTCCGCGACGACCTGCTCGCCATTGGACAGCGTCACCGTCACCTCGCCCTTGCCGCCGGGCCGCTGGACGCTCTTCGCGGTCATCCCCAGCAGCACGCGCGCGCCGGAGTCCCGCAGCGCCTGGGCCACCTGCGCTCCGGCGAAGGGCTCCGCGCGGGACAGCAAGCCCTTTCCGCGCTGCACCAGCGTCACCTCGGAGCCTAGGGAGCGCCACGCCTGGGCCAGCTCCACCGCGACGGCGCCGCCGCCCAGCACCACCAGCCGCTTGGGCACCTGCCTGGCCGCGGTGCCCTGGCGGTTGTCCCAGGGCTGGGCGTCATTCAGCCCCGGGAGGTCCGGGATGCGCGGCCGGCTCCCGGTGGCCAGCACCACGGCCTTTCGCGCCTCCAGCTCCCGCGCGGCGCCGTCCTTGCGCTCCACGCGCACCTTGCGCGGGCCGGTGAGCCTGCCGGTGCCCCGCACCACCTTCAGCTTCGCGTCCTCGGCCCACTTCACCTGGGAGTCATCGTGGTAGTGGCTGACCATCGAATCCCGGTGGTCCAGCACCGCGCGCGCGTCGATGCCCGCCTGGAGCTTCTCGCGGACGCCGGCGGCATGCTCCGCCAGCCACCGGACCTCCCCCGGGCGCAGCAAGGCCTTGCTGGGGATGCAGGCCCAGTACGAGCACTCGCCGCCGAGCAGCTCGTGCTCCACCAGCGCCACCGACAGCCCCGCCGCCGCGGCGCGCGCACCGGCGACCTCCCCCGCGGGGCCCGCCCCAATCACCACCACGTCGAACGCTTCCGCCATGTGCCTTCACCTCGTGCCCACTGCGTAGCGCGACGGCGGGCCAGGCCCACGGCCGCGTTGAGACGCACGTCCGCTGCTGGAAAGTGAGGGTGGTCACCCGTCGACACCGGACACAGGGCCTGGGCCCGAGGGGTGGCTGGCTGTCAGGTCTGCCCGCGTCCTGCCGTCCCGGGCTGTCGCTTGACGTGGGCGGGAGGGCGGTCACACCTTGCCTGCGCAGCATCACGGTCCGCGCGGGAGTCACGCACGCGGTGGGAGGTGTGCCATGGGACGTGTCTTGAATGGAGTCTCGGGTCGCTCCGCGCTGAACGTGCTGAACCGGGTGGGCCGCCTCCCTCGCTGAGCGGGACGGAGCGCGCTTCCAGAGCCTTGGATTCGGCGGGTGCGCGGGGCCTTTGCCTCCGTGCAATGGGCCGGCGTGTGTCTCGTGCGTCGCTGACGGCTTGAAGCCGGGCGCGCACGAGGGCACGCGCGGCCTTCTGGGAACCGTTCGTCCGCTCATGTCCTCTTCCAGGAATCGCCGTACCTCGTCCTCGCGCCATCTGCGCGTGCAGTCCCACCTGTCCCAAGAAGTCTCCCGCACCTTCCGGGGTGAGCTGTCCGACCCGAGGCTCGAAGGCGTCGCGCTGACGTCCTTCGAGCTGTCGCCAGACGGCCGCCTCGTTCGCATCGGTTACACCGTCACGCCCGAAGCCGCGGCTGGCGGCCTTCGTCCCCTGCAGGCGGCGCTCGAAGGCGCCAGCGGCTACTTGCGCTCACAGCTCGCGGAGCACCTGGACCTCAAGCGCGTGCCGCAGCTTCGCTTCATCTACATCGGCGTCTCGGAGCACACGCCCGGGGCGGCGGAGGAGGGCGCGCCATGATGCCCCGTCTCCTTCCGCCCGCGCCGGGCTGCAGGCCCATCCTCGTCTGGGCACGCGCGCTGCCTCCCGGCGCGGAGAAGCAGCTGCGGCACCTCGCATCCCAGCCCTATGTCGTGGAGCACGTGGCCGCCATGCCGGACCTCCACGTCGCTTCCGGCATCGCCGTGGGCACCGTCTTCGCCACCGAGCACCACGTCGTGCCCGGGGCGCTGGGCGGAGACCTGGGTTGCGGCGTGAGCGCCTGGCGTTTCCCACGCACCTCGGGCCTCCCCGGACGGGACGTGCTGGAGCGCGTGCTGTCCTGGTTGGCCGAGCGCATCCCCGTGGGTGACGCCGTCCACCGGGGCCGAGGGCAGCCCTTGCCCTTGGCGCTGGCGTCACCACCCCTGTCCACCCAGAAGCTTCGCCATGCCTGGGTGCGGCTGGCGCCCAGACACCTGGGGACGCTCGGAGGCGGCAACCACTTCCTCGAACTGGACCGGGACGCGGACGGGGACCTCTGGCTGCTGCTGCACACCGGCTCGCGGGGCGTCGGCGCGGCCATCGCGGACCACCACGGGCGGGTGGCGCGGGCGCTCGGGGACGGCGGCCTTCCGGGCCTGAGCATCCACACCGCCGAGGGCGCCGCCTGCCTCGCCGACACGCAGTGGGCCTGCCGCTTCGCGCTCGCCAACCGGGAGGCCATCGCCGCGCGCGCGTTGGGCGTCCTGGAGGAGGCCCTGGGCGTGGCCGTCGACACCCCGTCGGTCGTGGACGTGCACCACAACCACGTCGCTCAAGAGGCGCACGGGGGCCGCGTGCTGCTGGTCCACCGCAAGGGCGCGGTAGGGCTCCATGCGGGCCGGCGCGGGCTCATCCCCGGCTCCATGGGCACGGCGTCCTACGTCGTGGAGGGGCTGGGCGAGCCGCGCGCCTTCCGCTCCTGCTCACACGGCGCGGGCCGCGTCCTCACCCGCTCGGAGGCCCGGGCGCGCATCCGTCCGGCGGCGCTGGAGCACGTGCTGCGGCGCGTGGTGTACGACAAGGGGCGCACCGCCACGCTGGTGGAGGAGGCCCCCGCCGCCTACCGCGACATCACCGAGGTGCTGGAGGACGAGGCCGACCTCGTCCGGCCGCTCCTGCGCCTCACGCCGCTCGCCGTCCTCAAGGGCTGACCGAGGAGTGGCCGCCCCTGGCGAGAGTCCGGGGCGGCTTTACTCCAGGTGTAAAGAGAGAGCGACAATGCGCCCGGCTCCGGCCGCCCTCGGGGCCCGGGCGAGGGGTCCAGTGGCTGACATTGCAGGGAACCGCTTCAGGGGAGTTCCCCGCACCCGTCGGGATGCCGTACACTCGGACACCAGAAGTACACGAGAGAACCTGCTGGGGCGTCGTCTAATGGCAGGACATCAGACTTTGACTCTGAGTATCAAGGTTCGAATCCTTGCGCCCCAGCCACTCCGCTCCGGGGGGACGCGGTAGCCATGCGTCCGCCACGTGCATGAAGGACGGTGGGCCGATGCCGCAGAAGACACTCCTTCTGGTCTCCGTGGGTAGCCCGCCTGTCTCACTGTTGAGGGACTTGCAGGACCCGCTGGCGGCGCAAATGGGTGTCACGGCGGTGGTGTCGAAGACGATGTTGACGACGCCCGCCTACGCCTTCAACAAGGACCGCGGTCAGTACCACTGCAACGCCATCATGCGGCGGCTGACGCCCATGCTGGAGCCCGGCCAGTTCGCCGTGTTGGGCATCTCCGACGTGGACCTCTTCGTCCCGGACTCGCCCTTCGTCTTCGGGGAAGCGGACCGTGAATCGAAGACGGCGGTGATGAGCCTCCACCGCCTGGCCCAGGGCGCCGCCAGCGACACGCTGCGGCGCCGCGCGCAGGTGGAGGTGGTGCACCAGGCGGGGCACCTGCTCGGGTTGTCCTACTGCGAGGACCCGCGGTGCGTGATGTTCTTCGCGCAGACGCCGCAGGACTGCGACCGCAAGCAGCTGACGCTCTGCAACCTCTGCCGCAACGAGCTCCAGAAGCTCAACCGCTGACCTTGACGGTGCGTTGAATCACCCGCGGCGCGTTGACGTCAGTCCCGGTGCGCTCTGTAGTACGGGGCTCTCTATCGGCCGGGAAGCGGAGTGACGACGATGACGGGCAAGCGGAGATTCCTCGGAGCGGTATTGGCGGTGGGGATGCTGGGGGGCTGCGAGCCCCTGGATGACGGCGGTGGCGGCGGCATCGGGGACGTCCTCTTCACCCGTGGCTTCGCCTTCGTGCGCGAGGACGACCGCAACGTCTTCGTGGTGGACGACAGCGGCGACGCCAACAGCCCGCAGCGGCTGACCAGCGTGGGCGGCGCCTACTGGCCTTCGGTGTCGCGTGACGGCCGCGGCGTGGTGTTCGTCCAGCGCAGCGGAGGCTCCACCTCGCTCCTGACGGTGCCCACCTCGGGCGGCACGCCGTCCACGCTGTTCCGGGCGAATGACTCGGCGTGCGCGCGCGGCTGCTCCAACTTCCGCACGCCCACCTTCAGCCCGGACGGGCGCAGCGTCGTCTTCGTCTTCTCGCCCGGCAACAGCTCCCAGACGGCGCTGGCGCGCATCAACACGGACGGCAGCGGCTTCCAGGAGCTCACGCCCAACAACGTCATCGCCTACGGCGCGCCGTCCTTCGTGCCCAACGGGAGCGCGGTGCTGGCGGGCGCGGGCAGCGGGCTGAACCAGCTCGACCAGCTCGCGCACGTGCCGCTCAACGGGAGCACCATCACCTATTCGTCCCTGAGCGCGGGCGTGCAGTTCGTGGAGAACCGCGTGGCGGTGTCTCCGAACGGCTCCCAGGTGGCGCTGGATGGGCGCCTGTCCTCCGGTGGCACGCGCATCTTCGTGGGACAGCTGTCGGGCTCGAACGTGGGGGCGCTCCAGCGCGTCACCAGCGGCGGCGCGGGCTCGGAGGAGTCGTGGCCGAGCTGGACGGGCGCCAGCCAACTGGGCTTCCTCATCAGCGCCGGCGGGAGCGACCCGGGCATCTACCGCGCGAACCTGAGCTCGGGCGCGGTGTCGCTGGCGGTGCCCAGCGCCACGGAGCCGTCCTACGGGCCGATTTGACCCGGAGCGGCTGACCTCGGGCCCGGTGGCGTGGCGTCAGGGCCGCCCGCCGGGCCTGATTCGCGCCGTGGGGGGCGCCTGCGGTAGCCTGACGCATGGAGATGCCGGCATGAGCGTGTCACCCGACAGCAAGTCCCTTGCCTCTGGCGCGCCGTCCCAGGAGCCCATCCTGGGGAGCCGGGCCGGCAACCTGGTGGGCGTTGATGCCAGCGGCGCGGTGCTCGTGGACTTCCCGGGGAGCACCTCGGGGCCGGTGGCCGCGCGGCTCGCCGTCGTCGTGGAGCCGAAGGCGCTCCAGGCCGCCGTCGCCCAGCGGCAGAAGGTGGTGCTCCTCTTCGAGAACGGAGACCCGCGGCTGCCCTTCGTCATGGGGCTCATCCAGGAGCCCAGCGCGACGCCGCTGCTGGATGCGTTGCTGGAGTCGCCACCCCCGGAGGCCACGCCGCGGCCCATGGAGGCCCATGTCGACGGCAAGCGCGTCGTCATCGAGGGCCAGGACGAAGTCGTCCTCAAGTGCGGCGAGGCCAGCATCACCTTGCGCCGCAACGGCAAGGTCATCGTGAAGGGCACCCAACTGGAGTCGCGCGCCTCCGGCACCCACCGCATCAAGGGCGGCACGGTCGAAATCAACTGACCCTCCAGGCGTAAGGCGACGTGCGTCTGGGGCAACTGGCGCCCCAGCGCGCGAGGCGCGATGCTGCCGCGCGGAGGTCTGACAATGTCCCTCTTCAATGCCGTGCTGGCGGGCGACCGTGACGCCGTGGAGTCCCACCTGTCCGCCGGAGCGGACCCCAACCCCTTCGACGAGGAGGGCCGCACACCGCTGATGGCCGCGGCCCGGGTGGGACGGGCGGACCTGGTGCACCTCCTCCTGGAGGCGGGGGCCGACCCCGAGCTGACGGACCGCATCGGCGAGTCCGCGCTCATCATGGCCGCCGCGCACGGGCACACCGAGGTCTGCCAGTGGCTGATGCCCCACGCGCGCGCGGATGACCAGGACCTGGCCCGCACGCTGCTCTCCGGCCTGGGCATCACCGACTTGCGCCTGGACGCGCCGCCTCCGCCGGACAACGGCTTCCGCCGCAAGCTCGCCTCGGCCGGGGCCTACGTCTCCGGCAAGCTGGGCGACGACGGCGCCACCCAGCGGCTGGCGCGCGTCCTGCGCTCGGAGAAGCAGCGCAAGCCCTGAAACGGCGAAGGCCCGGGGCTTCACGGTGGAAGCCTCCGGGCCCTCGGGTGAAGCGAAGCGGGCGGGCCCTTCAGCGGGCCCGCCGCTTTGGCGCTACTCCGGCTTGGCGCTCACCGTGGCGCTGGGGGCCACGGTGCCCACCGCGCCGCTCTTCGTCTCCAGCGCGTCGGCCACCAGCTCGGTGATGTCCTTGATTTTGATGTTCCCCTCGCGGCCGGTGTCGTTCACTGCGTCGGAGAGCATCGTGGAGCAGAACGGGCACGCCACCGCGACGATGCCGCTGCCGCCTTGCTCCTTGTAGTCGCCCACCTGGCCCGGCTTCTTCTTGTCCGCGGCGTTGGGGTAGGGCGTGCTCGGGTCCTCGGCGTGCTTCAGCGTCAGCGCGGCCTCGTTCAACCGGTTGTGGTTGATGCGCGTGCCAATGTGCTCCTCCATCCACATCCGGCCGCCGCCGGCGCCGCAGCAGAAGCCCTCGCGCTTGCTGCGCTGCATCTCCACCACCTCGAGCCCGGGGATGGCGTTGAGCACCTCGCGGGGGGCGTCGTAGACGCCGTTGTGGCGGCCCAGGTAGCAGGGGTCGTGGTAGGTGAGCTTGCTGTTCATCACCGCGGAGAGCCGGATGCGCTTCTCCTTCAGCAGCTCGTTGATGAGCTGCGTGTGGTTGATGACGCGGTACTCGCCGCCGAACTCCGGGTACTCATTCTTGATGGTGTTGAAGCAGTGCGGGCACTGGGTGATGACGGCCTTCACGCCCATCGAGTTCCACGACTCGATGTTCGTCTTCGCCATCGTCTGGAACAGGTACTCGTTGCCCATGCGGCGCGCGGAGTCGCCGTTGCACATCTCCTGCTTCGACAGCGTGGCGAAGCTCACGCCCGCCTCGCGCAGAATCTTCACCAGCGCGCGGCTGACCTTCTTCTGCTTGTCGTCGTAGCTGCCCGCGCAGCCCACGAAGAAGAGGTACTCGTAGGGGCCGCCGTCGTCACCCCACGTGGGCAGCGCCAGGTCCTCCGCCCACTCGTCGCGCCGGTCCTGGCCCAGGCCCCAGGGGTTGCCCTGGCGCTCGATGCCCTCGAACACGCGCTGGATTTCGGGGGGGAACTCCGCCTTCACCTGCACCTGGTAGCGGCGCATGTCGATGAGGCGCGGCACGTTCTCGATGAACACCGGGCAGGCCTGCTCGCACCAGCCGCAGCTCGTGCACGCCCACACCGTCTCCGCGGACAGCGCGCTGCCGACGATTTCGGGCAGCGGCTCCTTCACCTTGTTGGGGCCGTAGCCTTCCTCCACCCACTGCTCGTTGTCCCAGATCCAATGCTTCAGGTCCTGGTTGACGCCCTTGTGGGTCAGCGGCTTGCCGGTGATGTACGTCGGACAGTGCGTCTGGCAGCGGCCACACTCCGTACAGGAGTAGAGGTCCATGCCCTGCTTCCACGTCAGGTCCTTCACCGTGGCCGCGCCGAACTCTTCCTTCTCCAGGTCCGGCGTGGGCAGCTTGCCGGTGGAGTGCGTGCGCTGGAAGAAGACGGTGGGCAGGCCGGTGATGATGTGGAAGTGCTTGCCGATGGGCAGGAAGTTCAGGAACGCCAGGATGATGACCAGGTGCGTCCAGAAGCCGGCCACGCCCAGCACGTGCGCGGCGGTGGCGCCCAGCGGCATCATCGCCAGGCCCGTCAGGCTGGTGAACGGCTCCCACCACACCAGCGCGGCGGCGGACTGTGGCACCTGCGTGGCGCCCAGCTGCGTCTGCGCGGCGTGCGCGGCCACCATGTGGCTGCCGCCGAACAGGAACTCGGAAATCATCAGCCCGCCGATGAAGCACAGGATGAGGTACGCCTCCCACGACGGCGTCAGGCGGTCCGGCTTCACCTTCCAGCGGACCCAGACGTAGTAGGCCACGCCCAGCAGGGCCAGCGCGGCGACCACGTCCTTGGCCAGCAGGTAGACCTTGTAGAGGAAGAGCAGCGCGGACTGCTCCGCCCAGAACGGGTGGCCCAGGTCCGTCAGCACGTCCAGCGCCGTGGTCGAAAACCCCATGGCGAAGAGCATGACGGTGCGCAGGGCCAGCACCATGAAGGCCGCGTAGATGAACACGTGGAACAGGCCCGGCGTGAACTCCTCCGGATCCACCAGTCGCTTCTGGCCAAGGCCGAAGCGCACCAGCTGCGCCACGCGGAAGGGGATGTTGTCGAGCCGGTTCTCCTTCTTCATCGCGAGCAGGACGCCCACGCGACCGGACATGGTCATCACGAAGATGGGAACGGCGAGGGCTAGCAACAGGCCGGTGATGATGGGACTCATGGGACTCTGAGGACCTCTGGGGCGCGGCGGATGGGCCCGGGCTGCCGCGTCGCGGCAATTCTTGAGTGCACTTCAACCCTAACAGGGGTGATTCGCGAATCAAGCGCGCTGCTGTCCCAGGTGTCCTTCACTGGAGAACGCGGCCTGGGTCCGCCGGGGAGTGAGCGGCCATCGTACGGATTTACCAGGGACGGGCGGCGGCCAGGGCCTCCTTGAAAATACCTGGGTGTCAACCGTTGTGGGATTCCCTCGCTCGGACCCAGGGCTTACCTTGTGCGATTGCCACGGGCACTGTCAGACGCTTGACTGTTCGTAACCGGCTGTAAATACGAACACGCCTTGCTGGAGGGCAGGCAGGTAGGCAGACGGTCTACACGGGCTCCAGAACTTTGAGACCCCAAGGGCTTTACAACGCGGAGCGACATCCCCAACATGGTTGGTAAATCGGTCAACGCTTGTTGGAGCGGGTTTCGCATGGGGTGAGCCCGGGTCGACCGAAGCGGCAGAGGAGCCGACAATGGTTCACGACGACACCACGTACATGGACGATGAAGGTTTGCCTTATGTGGATCCGCGGCAGGACGGTGACGCGGAGTCTTCGGGGGCCGACGAGGGCGCGCCCGGCCGCCGCTGGGGCTACTCCGAGGAGTCGTGGGGCGGCTGGACTGCGGCCGAGTAATACGCGGCCCCCGCGGCCGGTGGACGCGCGGGGGCACCAGCGGTAACCGGGGCAATGGATGCCCGCGTGGCGGCTCCCTCAGGGTGAGCCCCCGGGCCCCCTTGCTCCAAAGCACGACTCCCGACATTCTCGGACCCCGCAGCCTGCTCGTGAGCGTCCCCTGCTCCCGTGCGTTGTGGCCCATGAGACTTCCGGCATCGGGGGCAGTCCGCTCCCGCAGATTGATTCGCGGCACAATGCCTCGTGCGACCACGGGGGAGTACGTATGAAGCAGACGGCCTGGGCAGTGGAGCGTGACGCCGAGCAGGGCCGCGAGGTGCTCCTCCTCGTCACCCTGGAAGCCGACGCCGATGCCCCCCGCGCGCCCGTGGCCATCAACCTGGCCTTGGACCGCAGCGCCTCCATGCGGGGCGTGCCGCTGCTCGCCGCCGTGCAGGCCGCCCAGGCGCTCGTCGAGCGCGCCAGCCCGCGTGACTACCTGGGCCTGCTCACCTTCGACGCCGAGCCCGAGCAGGTCCTCCCCATGCGCGCCATGGACGCCAACGCCCGGGCGCAGCTCCTCAAGGTGCTCGCGCGCCTGGAGTCCGGCGAGGGGACCGCCCTGCACGAGGCCGTGGAGCGCGCCTCGGAGTCCGCCCGCCGCGTGCTCGTGCCCGGCGCCCGGCCCCAGGTGCTGATGCTCACCGACGGCGAGCCCTCCGTGGGCCCGTCGCAGCTCGCCGAGTTCAAGACCCAGGGCGCCCGCATCGCCGAGTCCGGCGTCATGCTCCACGCGCTGGGGCTGGGCCGCCACTACCTGCCCGACGTCCTGGAGGCCCTCACCAGCCCCTCCGGCACCGGCTTCGTGCACGTGGATGACCCCGAAGGATTGCCCATGGCCGTGGGCCAACTGGGCGCCGAGCTCTTCGGTGAAGTCGTCTCCGACGCGCGCGTGCACGTGCTGCCCACGGGCTTCGCCGACGTCCGCTGCCGCCACCGCTACCCCTCGCGCGTGGAGGGCGACGCCATGAGCGCCACCCTGGGCGCCATCTCCCAGGCCTTCCCGCGCCGGGTCCTCTTCTCGGGCATGTTGGGGGAGGCGGAGTGGAACCTGGGCGTGTCCACGTCCTACTCCGAGCGCGGCGATACGCGGCGCATCAGCGTGCCCGTGACACGCGTGCTGCCCGACAGCGACGCGGGCCGCTTCGTGCGCGCCGTGTCCGCCGAGCTGGACCTGGTCGCCGGTGAAGCCGCCGCGTGGAAGGCCCTGGGCCGCCGTCACCAGGACGCCGCGGAGCGGGCGCTGGAGGCCGCCGACGTGGCCCTCTACAAGCTCGCGCGGCTTGGCTCCGCGGAGGTGCCCGCGCAGCGCCACGTGGAGCGGCTGGCGGACCTGCGCCGGGTGATGGAGCGCCGGGCCAACAAGCTCCCCGCGCTGGTGCTGCGCCGCGCGCACTCCGAGGTCTCCCGCATCACCATGAGCCGCGTGGGCCCCACGGCGCCCGAGCCCGCGCTGCTGCCCTGGAAGACCGAGGACTGACGTCCGCCGCTCGGCTGCTCCCTGTGGGTTGATGACGTTGCCTCTGTGACGCTGTAACCCCCTCCGCCCGAGCGGTCCGCCTGGGAGTGGGCGTGGCGCGTCATGCGAGGGGAATGCCCGCCTGCCCAGATGGTTCACTGTGCTCGGAGGCATGTGACTGCCGCTGGCGGGCCAGCCTCCTCTAGGTTAACGGGAATCGCATGACGCATCGGCAGTCCAAGAGGCTCGGCAGTGTTGGCGGAATCGGACTGCTGCTGGTGGCGGCCGTCGCGTGGGCGGACCTGCCCGCGTCGGCGGTGGCCTCCAGCGCGCCGGACGAAGGTGACCCTCGCATCGAGGGCGCCCTCCTGGTGGACGCCACCCAGGTGAAGCCGGGAGACACCTTCCGCGTGGGCGTGCGCTTCCGGTTGGACCCGGGCTGGCACGTCTACTGGAAGAACCCGGGCGACTCCGGCCTGGAGACGGAAGTCGCGTGGGACACGCCCGGCGTCACCGTGGGGCCGTTGCAGTGGCCCTTCCCTCAGACGTTCCGCACGCCCGACGGCTTCATCACCACCCATGGCTATGACGGTGAGGCCATCCTCGTCGCCGACGCCAAGGCCGTGGATGGGGCCGCCACGGGCATGGTGACGGTGTCCGCCGCCGTGGAAGCGCTGGTGTGCGAGGTGCATTGCATCCCCGCGGAGCTGATGCTGACGCGCTCCATTCCCCTGGGGCCCCAGACGGTGCGCGACGCCGAGACGGCGGCCGTCCTCGACGCCGAGCTGGCCAAGGTGCCCCGCCCCGCCAAGGACAGCGGCCACGCGGCGACGCTGGCGTTGGATGCGCCCCAGCTCACCGCGGGCCAGGATTTCACGGGCACCCTCACCCTGACGGCCTCGGGCGGCGCGGCGGTGCCCGCGGTGGAGGGTGACTTCTTCGTCGCCGACCGCATCCCCGGCGTCGCGCGCGTGGGGTTGGCCTCGGACGGTCCGGGCCGCTTCAAGCTCAAGGGCAAGGCGGAGCCGGACGTGCAGGCGACGGCGCTGGGCCTGACGGGCGTGCTGCGCCTGGGCACGGCGGCCACGGGCTACCAGTACCTCGAGGTGACGGCGCCGCTGGCCCCCATGGTGGCGGCCGGTGGCGCGGCGGGGACGCCGGCCGCGGTGAAGCCGCCGTCGGTGAAGGACAGCATCGCGGCGGTGAAGCCGGTGGGCGCCGCCATCGCCACGCCGCCCGCGGCCGGGTCGTCCATGAGCCTGGGGCTGGCGCTGGTGTTCGCCTTCTTCGGCGGCGCGCTGCTCAACCTGATGCCGTGTGTGTTCCCCGTGCTGGCGCTCAAGGCCTACGGCTTCACGCGCATGGTGCAGCAGGAGCAGGGCCGCGTCGGCGCGCATGCGGCGGCCTACGCGGCGGGCATCATCGGCACGATGCTGCTGCTGGCCGGCGGCGTGCTGGCCGTGCGCGCGGGCGGGGCGAGCGTGGGCTGGGGCTTCCAGTTCCAGGAGCCGCTCTTCGTCGCGGGGGTGTGCGCGGTGCTGGTGGCCTTCGCGCTCAACCTCTTCGGTGTCTTCAACGTGGGCCTGGACGGCACGGCGCTGGCGGGCAAGGTGGACCAGAGCCACGGCCTGATGCACAGCGCCGGCGAGGGCGTGCTGGCGGTGGTGCTTGCCACGCCGTGCTCGGCGCCGCTGCTGGGCACCGCGGTGGGCTTCGCCTTCGCGGCGGGCCCCCTGACGGTGCTGGCCGTCTTCACCGCGCTGGGCCTGGGGCTCGCGCTGCCCTTCTGCGTGCTGGTGCTGGTGCCTGGACTGGCGAAGAGGCTGCCCAAGCCGGGCGCGTGGATGGAGCGCTTCAAGCAGGTGCTGGGCTTCGCGCTGCTGGCCACCACCGTCTGGCTGGTGTGGGTGATGGGCGGGCTGGCCGGCGTGGACGGCATGGCGCGGCTTTTGGCGTTCCTGGTCGCGGTGGGGCTCGTGACCTGGCTGTACGGCCAGGGACAGGCGCAGGACGGCGTGCGCAAGCTGGCCACCGTGGCGGTGGCCGCGGGCGTGCTGGTGGCGTCCGGGCTGCTGACGTTGCGCTTCGAGGACCAGGACGCGGCGGCGGCGCCGCCGCGGCTCGGGTCCGCGGTGGTGCAGGCGCAGCCGTGGAGCTCGGACGCGGTGAACGCGGCGCTGGCGGCGGGGCAGCCGGTGTTCATCGACTTCACGGCGGACTGGTGCCTCACCTGCAAGTTCAACGAGCGCACCGTGCTGGCCACCGACGAGGTGCGCGACGCCTTCACGAAGCACCAGGTGGCCTTCTTCATCGCGGACTGGACGCGCCGGGACGCGAGCATCACCACCAAGCTGGCCGAGCACGGCCGGGCCGGTGTGCCCATGTATCTGGTGCTGAGCCCGGGCGTCCCCGACAAGCCGGAGGTGCTGCCGGAGTTGCTCACGCCGGGCGTGGTGGCGGACGCCGTGAAGCGCGCGGCGGAGTGCGCACCTTCGAAGCTGGGCAGCGGCGCGAACGTCCTCTGCGCCGCGGGTTTCCCAAGTCACTGAAGTCGTGCTGTCTTCCCCGCAGTCCCCCAAACGCTGGAGCAACGCCATGAAGCAGGTCTTCACCGCACTCGCGCTGGGCACGTTGTTCACGGGGGCGCCTGCCCTCGCCGACGCGGAAGTCGGCAAGCCCGCGCCGACCTTCACGCTGAAGGACGAGTCCGGCAAGGAGCACACGCTGGCGCAGTACAAGGGCAAGGTCGTGGTCCTGGAGTGGACCAACCCCGAGTGCCCCTTCGTTCAGCGGCACTACAAGAACGACACGATGGCCACCACGCTGAAGGGCTTCGACGCGAAGAAGGTGGTGTGGCTGGCGGTGGACTCCACCTCGCACAACACGCCGGAGAAGTCCGCGGCGTGGAAGAAGGATGAGGGCTTCCCCTACCCGGTCCTCCAGGACGCGAGCGGCACGGTGGGCAGGTCCTACGGCGCGAAGACGACGCCGCACATGTACGTCATCGATGAGAAGGGCGTTGTCCGCTACGCGGGCGCCATCGACGATGACCCGCGCGGCAAGAACGCCAAGCCGGCCAACCACGTGAAGACGGCGGTGGACGCGGTGGTGGGTGGCCAGCAGGTCCCAGCCAGCACCACCACGCCCTACGGCTGCTCGGTGAAGTACAAGAGCTAGCGCCCGCTCGGCTGGGGGCCTTCTGCTTGAGCGGCGGGCGGCGGCGCCATGGCCCGATGCGGGCGCTAAGGCCCCGCCGTCCCGCGCTCCTGTCGCGTGGAGGCCGTGCGCCCGGCCTCGCGCGGAATCGTGAGCAGCGAGCACAGCGCTCCCACGGCGCACAGGCCCGCGGACACCCAGAGCGCGCGCCGTGTGCCCACCAGGAAGTCCACGTTGGCGTCGCCGGCGAGCCCGCCCAGCAGCGGCAGCAGCGCCACCGCCAGCAAGCCGGCGATGCGGGCCACGGCGTTGTTCACGCCGGAGGCGATACCCGCGTGGCGGTCCTCGACGGCACCGAGCACCACCGCCGTGAGCGGACCGACGGTGAGCGCCAGTCCCAGCCCCAGCACCACGATGCCGGGGAGCACCGTGCTCGCGTAGTCGCCTCCGCGCTGGATGCGCGTCAGGAGCGCCAGCCCCACGCCCGCGAGCAGCGGCCCCGCCGTCATCAACGGACGCGCGCCGATGTGCCCCGCGAGCCGCCCCACCGAAGGCGAGAAGAGAAGCAGCATCAGCGTGATGGGGAGCAGCGCCGCGCCCGCGCCGAGCGCCGAATAGCCGAGCTGCTGCTGGAGGGCGAGCACCACCAGGAAGGTGGCGCCTCCGAGCGCGAAGTACACGACGAGCGTGGTGAGGTTCGCGCCGGAGAACGTGCGCGATTGGAAGAGAGTGAGTGGGAGCATCGGCTCCCGCTGCCGCGCCTCCAGGACGAAGAACGCGGCCAGCAGGACGGCGCCTCCGGCCGCGGCGACGATGGCCGCCAGGGGCCATCCATGGGCGGGGCCTTCGATGAGCGCGTAGATGAGGCCACCCAACCCGAGCGCCGCCGTCACCGAGCCCGCGACATCCAGCCCGCGCGCCCCTGTCTTCGGCGCGATGTCTGGCACGTACCGCAGCGCCGCCCAGGCGGTGAGCGCGGCCAGGGGCACGTTGAGGAAGAAGACGAAGCGCCATGAGCCCGCGTCCACGAGCCACCCACCCAGCAGCGGCCCCACGGCCGTGGTGACGCCGGACAGCCCGGCCCAGGCGGACACGGCGCGCTGCCGGTCCTGAGGCGGGAACGACGTGCGCAGCAAGGCGAGGCTCGCGGGCACCAGCAGCGCGGCGCCCACGCCCTGCGCCGCGCGGAAGGCGGCCAGCGTCCAGGTGTTGGGCGCCAGCCCGCACAACACCGATGTGGCGGTGAAGACGAGCATGCCCAGCAGGAAGACGCGGCGCTGCCCCTTCGCGTCGCCGAGCGCGCCCCCTGTGAGCACCAGGGCGCCGAGCGTGAGCAGATACGCGTCCACGGCCCATTGGAGGCCGGACAGGCCCGTGTGGAGTTCGCGGCCGATGGCGGGCAGGGCGACATTGACGGCGGTGGAGTCGAGGAACGCCATGCCGCTGCCCAGCACGCTGGCGAGCAGCACGCCCCGGCCGCGAGGACTGTCATAGGCGACGGGGGTGTCGGGGGCGGTGGTGGCCATGTGGCTCTACCGTGCACCCGGGGCTCCGCGCACGCCATCCGCCACGGCGGGGTGGGGACGTGCCGCCGGTGGCTCGCCATCCTGGCTGGTGCGCACTGAAGGACCCCGCACCCAGTGCCTACGCTGTGGAGGGCACTGGGTCGCCCCAGTCACAGGGAGGTGTCACATGGAGCCGATTTGCGAGCACATCCAGCAGGCCGGAGACCCGCCTCCGCGCTCGCGAGGCTGCGAGGAATGTCTGGCCATGGGAGCGAGCTGGGTGCACCTGCGTCGCTGCCTGAGCTGTGGCCATGTGGGATGTTGTGATTCTTCGCCCAACCGGCACGCGACGAAGCACTTCCAGCAGGCGGCGCATCCCGTCGTCCAGTCCTTCGAGCCGGGTGAGGAGTGGGCCTGGTGCTACGAGGACGAACTCTTCACCGAGCACCGTCCGGCGCCATCGCAAGACGCGCGGCCCTGATGTGGGTCGTCATCCGCTATCATCCTCCGGGCCCGTTTCAGCTCGTGGGAAGAAAGGCGCGGCACCGCACCATGGACGCGTGGACTCTCGAAGGCTCGCGCATCACCGACCCGGAGACGTTGAGCCGCCTGCGGGAGATGCTGGCGAACGAAAGCCCGCTCATCATCGAGCACCGCTTCTACCGGGAGACGCGCGCCCCGCACCGCTTCATCTGTGACGACGCCGACGTGCTGGACGAGTATCTCCAGGAGTCACGTCCTGGAGACTCGTTCTGGGTGTGGTCCTACAAGAGCCTCTGCCGGGGCGACAACCTGCTGCTCCAGGGGAAGATGCCGGACGCGCAGGGGCGGACGCCGGGCGGTGGCGTAGCCTGAGTCAGGCGGCCACGGGCGCGTCCGTGCCGTGCCCGTCCTGGGTTCAGCCTGCCTCGCGGAAGCGCTCGTAGCGCGCTTTCAGGTACTCACGGCGCGGCCGGTGGACGGGCGCCTCCGGCAGGATGCTCAGCGCCTTTCCGGCGAAGCCCTTGAGCCCGTACTCCAACGTGGGCCCGTCGCGCTCGGCGAGCAGCCGTGGCGCGATTTCGATGATGCCGTCGGGGCGGATGCCCAGCAGGTCCGCGTCGAAGGCCCCGTGGTGGAGTTTGCAGAGCGAGAGGCCGTTGGAGACCTCCGGCCTGCCGCGCTCGTCCCGGTCTGGGAGGATGTGCGCCGCGTCCAGCAACTCCGGCCGGGGGAACCGGCATACCGCGCACCGCCGCGAATAGGCGCGCAGCACGTGCTGACGGAAGGCGGCTTGATGCAGCCGCTTCTTCATCTGGACCGTGGCGTAGCGGCGCTCCAGGCTCAAGAGCTTCGGGTCCGCCGTGTGGAGCCCCGGTGTCAGCACCTCCGCGTCTGGCGCGGCGGAGACGACGGTGAAGCTCAGCTCGGCTGGGTTGGCCTCGGAGATGTAGACAGGCCAGATGGGCCGATAGGCGCCCGGCTCGATGCCGTAGAAGTAGATGAGCGGGACATCCCATTCCATGCCCCGCACGAGGCGCCGGTTGTCGCGAGATGCCACGTCCGTTCCCTGGAACCGGTACTGGAAGCCCTCGTTCGAGCGGAGGTCGTCGTAGCGCGCCTCTCGGCCCTGGCGAGGCACGGTTGTCTTGATGGACAGCGCCGTCTCGCGCATGTGGCGAGGCCAGAAGATGCCGCGTGCGCGGTTGGCGAAGTTCAGCGTCTCGCCCTGGTACGTGAAGCCTCGGTCGATGACGTCCCAGGACAGCACCTCGCCGTGCTGGCGCACCAGGTGTTGCAGCGCGTTCATGGCGGCGACCCGGATGGGCCAGTCGATGTCCTGGTTCGTCAACCCCGCCAGGCTACCAGGTCCAGGCCGGAGGCGAGGCCGTTGGGGCCGCTCCGCCGCTTCGACAGTCGCCACGTTGGTGTCCTCGTCAAGGTTTCAAACCGCGGTGTCCGGGCTGCCCTCGGGGGGGGGCCGGACCCCACGGACCCCGGCCGGGAGCTCGCTGTTCGGAAATGTCGGGGGTTTTGGCGTCACAAAAGTCCCGACATTTCCGAACAGCGAGGTGCAAGGCCGCTCCGGAGGGGCAGGGCGGAAGACCTGATTCGCTCGTCTTCCGCCTGGATGTAGGGACTGCCTGCGCCGCGGCGACCAGTTCACCAGGGGAGCGGTCAGCGCGACTCCAGCCCTGCTGCTTCCCCACGGCCCGCGCGTCCCTACGTTCTCCAGGAACTTCACGATGGCGAACGAAAGGTCATCCCCATGGAAGAGACAGGCGAGCGCACGATGAATCAGCCGCGGGGGGCCATCCAGGGAGACCGCCGGGAGTTCGAGGAGCTGCTGAAGGGCCATGACACCGCCCTCCTCACCACCCGTGGCGCGGACGGACACTTCCACACGCGGCCCATGGCGGTGGCGAAGAAGCACAAGTCCGGTACCGTGCTCTGGTTCGCCACCTGGACGGACACGCAGAAGGTGCAGGACCTGGAGTCAGACCCGCACTGCTCGCTGGCCTTCCACGCGACGGAGGACAGCGCCACGTATCTCTCCGTATCGGGCGTGGTGGAAATCGTCCGCGACAGGAGGGCCATCCATGACCTGTGGGAGCCCGGCTGGAAGCCCTGGTTTCCCCAGGGCCCGGATGAGGGCGACATCGCCCTGCTGCGCTTCACGCCTGAGCACGCCGAGTACGTCCACCCGGCAGGCGGAAAGCTCAAGGTGCTCTTCAGCACCGCGAAGGCGCTGGTGACGAAGCAGCGCCCCGACATCGCGCCCAAGAAGGAGCTGGACCTGCACTGAGCCTGGGCGAGCGCCCGCTTACCGCCGCTCCAGCAACGCGCCACCCGGCCCGAAGCCCAGCGTGAGGCACAACACGCGTGAGTGGTTCGCCAGCCGCGAATCCCTCCGCGCGGCCTCCGTGGCCAGCTCCGCGTCATTGAGCACCAGCGCCGTCCCGCCGCGGCCCTCGTTCCCCATGGCCGCCTGGAGGATGTCCGCCACCAGCGACGCGTGGCCCTCCCAGCCATAGGTGCAGCCCCCAGGGATGAGCGAAGCGTCCAGCGGACACGGCAGGGCGAGGCACAAGGCATCGGGAGCCTGCGCGGAGAACACGCGCAGGGCGCTGGCGATGAACGCCACCGCCGCCTGCACATGACGCCTGTCCGGAGGCCGCGCCATGCCGATGAAGTACCGGGGCAGCAGCGCCGTATCGCGCTCGAAGATGCGCGGTGCCGCGGTGTGACTCACGCACTTGATGCCCGTCTGGCCCACGTCGAGCGCCACCGGCTGCGCGGGCGCGAGCGGCGCCAGCAGGCGCAGGCCCGCCTGGGCCGGAGCGAAGAGGGGACGCTCCGCCACGTACACAGGGCAGGGGAGCGCGGTGGCGACGTGCGAGAGCATGGCGCCAAAGCCCTCCAGGCACACCAGGCCGCCACTGAGCCACACGGCCTCCACCGCGTGCCGCTTCACCAGCGTGGACAACGCCCCCGCGAGCGCCGGGCCCAGCCGGCCCGCGAGCGCTGACTCAGGAACCCCCGCGCGACGGTCCGCGTCCACGCGAGGCGCCCCGAGCAGCTCCCACAGCTCGCGCCCCATCACGGGCAGGTTCCACACCTCCAGCGGTGACACGCCCGGCAGCACCAGTCGCCACACGTCCCAGTCACGCATGCAATCACTCACGCCACGAGTCGGAGGATGCGTTCAGCGGCGTCCTTCGCGCCGTCGCGCGCCTGATAGGACGCTGCGATGCCGGCCACCCGCTGTCGCAGCAGCGTGCCCGGCTCCAGCAGCTGTCGCAGCGCCTCGCGGCAGTCTTCCACGGAGAGCGAGCGCGGCGCCCGCACGAGCCCCGCGCCCGACTTCGCCAGGAAGTGCGCCTGGATGGGCTGGTCGTTGCAGACGGGCAGGAGCAGCATCGGAACGCCCTCGGTCAGCGCCTCCATGACGGAGTTGGCGCCGCCGTGAGACACGAGCACGGAGACTCGCGATAACAGTTGTCGCTGCGGTGTGTATGACACAGCGACCACGTCCCCAGGAAGGTCGTGAACAAAATCTGTATCAGCCAGCTCACCCGCGCTGAGCACCACGGTGACGCCCAGGGGCGCGGCGGCCTCGGCAATCGTCTGAAACAAACCCGGCTGCCACGAAATCTGGCTGCCGAAGGACACGTACACCACGGGCCTGGTCCCCAGCCGCTCCCACGGGAAGTCCACCTCGTCACCGCGCGCCTCGGGAGGCCGTGACGGTCCGACCAGGTGGGTGGCGGGAGGCAGCCCCGCATCGGAGCCCAGGAAGGCCTCGGTGGCGAAGACGACGTTGAGGTCCGGTGACAGGCACTCACAGTTGCGGAAGCGGGCCTCGAAGCCGTGGCGGGCGAACAGGGCCTGCCGCTCGTCGGCCAGCGCGCGCACGTTGCGGCGTAGGCCGTAGTCGATGGGCGGCTCCAGCAGCGACAGCGCGGAGGACACGCCCGCCCAGGGGATTCGCAACGCATGGGCGGCCAGCACGGCGGCGTACTGCATGCCGTCCAGGGCCATGACGTCCGGACGAAAGCGCTCGACGGCCTCTCGCACCGGCGCCAGCAGCGAGGGCACGGCGTCAATCAACAGGCCGCGAATCCACTGCCCCAGCGCCGCTTCATCGAGCACCAACCGCGCGAGCGCCTCGCCTCCTGTCTCGATGGCGGGCACGGGCGCCTCGACGTGGGGCAGCGCCAGCACCTCCACGCCCAGCCGTTCAAGCTGTGGCGCGGGCTCGGGGATGCACAGCCAGCCCACGTGGTGGCCCATGCGGCGCAGCCACTGCGCGACGCCGGCCATGGGGTTGAGGTGGCCCTTCTCGGGGGAGGTGGCAATCAGGATTCGGGACATGGGGGATGGCCGCTGGCGTGGGCGTGGGCGTGGGCGTGGAGCATGGCGAGGGAGCACAACCGCATCAACAGCCGGTCCAGGACGCTCGCCTCGGGAGCGTCGGCGGCCAGACGTGCGGAGCGCTCCAGCAGGGCCCGGGTCGCGCCCGGGTCGACGACCTCCAACGGCGCCAGCCGGGCCGGTGTGAGCCATTCCCGGTACAGCTCCAGCCAGCGCGCGCGGACGGGGCTGGAGAGCGCGGTGTGCGCATAGCGCGGCGTCTTCCGGGCCCACCGGACCTCGTCCGGCACCAGCGTGCGCACCGCCTGCCGGAAGAGCCACTTGCCGGCCCCATGCCGCGCCAGCACGTCCAAGGGGAGCCCCAGCGCCGCGTCCGTGAAGTCCGCGTCCAGGTAGGGCGTGCACACGTTCACGCTGTGTGCGCGCGCGCTCCGGAGCTCGGGAGGCAGCACCAGCTCCCACAGCACCCAGGCCGCGTAGCGGACCTCCTCGGGGTGATCCTCGTCATGGGAGGCCAGCCCCGCGTCCCAGGGGCGGCGGAGGGCCCGCTGATCCACCCCCAAGTTGTCCACAGGCCCTGCGCGCAGCACCTCATGCGCGAGGCGCCGGTCCTCCATCACACGGGCCGCCGCACCCGCGAGCGCCGCCGGGTTGCCCATGAGCACCTCATCCGCGCCCGCGCCGCTCAGCAACGTGGAGGCGCCCTGCCGTCGGGCCTCCGCGTAGAAGGCATGACTGGCCACGGCGCGGGCGTTGAGGATGGCCGTCTCCTGGCTCAGGACGGCGGGCTCGAACAGCTCCGGGAGCACGGCGTCTGGGATGGACACGTCCACCAGCTCGACTCCAGCCGTACTCGCCACCATCCGGGCATTCCGCCGCTCCGTGGCATCCGCGAAGTGGACATCCATGGTCCAGGCGCGCACGCGTCCGGGGGCTTGCCGCGCGGCCAGGGCGCACAACGCGGCGCTGTCCACGCCGCCGCTCAGGCTCACGTCCACCGCGCCCGCCGCCAGGTGCTTGCCTACGCAGCCCGCCAGCGCGGCCACGAGCCGCTCCGCCAGCCGGTCCTCATCCTCGCGCGTCTCCGGAGTCCCCACGCTCCGCCGCACGCGCGGCAAGGCGCTCGGAACCCGGCGCACGCCCTGGAACACGCTGCTGTCGGCAGGCAGCGCATGGCGCAGGAAGGCGGCGACGGCCTCCGGTGACAGGCCCGGGGGATGGAGCCGCCACACGGACGGCGCCTGGCGCGCCGATGACTGGTAGCGGGGCAGGGTGGCGAGCATTCCGCCGGAAGCGTGAGACACGCGGGCACTGTGACAAGCGCCAGGGGCCGCGGGCAACCTCGTATAGTCCCGCCGTGCGCTACGAACTCCAAGACGGACGCATCCTCACCTGGTCCCTGGAGACGCATGTCGCCACGCACTGCAACCTGCGCTGCGTGCAGTGCTGCCCGCTGTCGCCGCACCTGTCTGCCTGGACCGTGGACCCCGCTGCCCTGGGCAAGGACTTGCGCCAGCTGGCCCGGGCCCTCCGGCCCAACGTCTTCAAGCTCACCGGCGGCGAGCCCTTCCTCCACCCCGACCTGCCAGCGGTGCTGGACGCCGTGCGCGCCTCGGGCATCTCCCCGCAGGTGTCCGTCACCACCAACGGCTTCCTCGCCCAGAGCGCCCCTGACGCCGTCTACGAGCGCTTGGACCGGATGACCCTGTCCGTCTACACCTCCGCGCCGCTGCCGGAGCGCTCCATCGCCCGCATCACCGAGCGCTGCGAGCAGCACGGCGTCTTCCTCACGGTGAAGCGCATCGACGCCTTCCAGCAGCTCACGCCGGAGGCGCCGCACGACTCCGAGGACGCCGTGCGCGGCATCCACGCGCGCTGCTGGCTGAAGGTCCGCTGTCACCTGGTCCACGCGGGCCGCTTCTACGCCTGCACGCGCCCGCCGCATGTGGCGACGGTGCTCGGTGGCACGTACCCGGAGATGCCCGCGCTGGGCGAGGTCGACGGCGTGCCGCTGAACACGCCGGACCTGGTGGGCCAACTGCTCGGCTTCCTCGAACGGGAGACGCCGCTGGCCACCTGCCGTTACTGCCTGGGCGGCGACGGCGCGTGGCAGCCGCACGCCCAGCTCCCTCGCGTCCGAAGCTGAGGGTCACCTCACCGGGCGCGCGGCTGGGACGCCTTGGGGAGCGAGGACTGCATGGACGGCGGATAGCGCCCACCCGCGGCGACGCCCGGAGGCGCGACGGCGTTGATGGCGGCCACGTCCTGGTCCGTGAGCGTCACCTCCAGCGCGCCCAGGTTCTCATCCAGGTACTTGCGGCGCTTGGTGCCGGGGATGGGCACCAGGTCCTTCCCCTGGGCAAGCACCCACGCGAGCGCGAGCTGCGCTGGCGTGCAGCCCTTCTCCCGTGCCAGCCGCTCGATGTGGCCGACCAGCTCCAGGTTGCGCGTGAAGTTCTCCCCCTGGAAGCGAGGCGAGAAGCGGCGGTAGTCGTCCTGCGCCAGGTCCTCGAAGCGCTTGATTTGCCCCGTGAGGAAGCCGCGTCCCAGCGGGCTGTACGGGACGAAGCCCACGCCCAGCTCGCGGCACGCCTGGAGCACGCCGTCCTCCGGCTCACGGCTCCACAGCGAGTACTCGCTCTGGAGCGCGCTGATGGGATGCACCTTCGCCGCACGGCGCAGCGTGTCCGCGTCCACCTCCGACAGGCCGAGGAAGCGCACCTTGCCCTCGCGCACCAGCTCCGCCATGGCGCCCACCGTGTCCTCGATGGGCGTCTGCGCGTCCAGCCGGTGCAGGTAGTACAGGTCGATGACGTCCACGCCCAGCCGGCGCAGGCTGGCCTCGCACGCCTGCTTCACGTACTCCGGCCGCCCGTTGATGCCGCGCTTCTGCGGGTCCGCCGGGTCGCGGACGATGCCGAACTTCGTCGCCAGCACGACGTTCGCCCGGTGCGGCTTGAGCACCCGGCCCACCAGTTCTTCATTGGCGCCCGACCCGTACATGTCCGCGGTGTCGAAGAACGTGATGCCCCGCTCCAGCGCGTGGAGCAGCGTGGCCTCCGACTCCGCGTCATCCCTGCCCGCGTAGAAATCGGACATCCCCATGCAGCCCAGGCCCAGCGCCGAAACGGTGGGGCCCTGCCTTCCCAGCTTCCGAGTCTCCATGTCCCTCACTCCTTCCTCGTGGTGACGCCCCTCTAACTGGTGCCTCCCGGCCTCGCATGACCTTCGAGTCCGGAATCGCCCAAGGGGGCCCGGAGGGCCTGCTCCGCGCCCAGGTTGCCGGGCAGCTCCACGGTGAAGGTGGAGCCCCTCCCCAGCGTGCTCTCCACGTGGACCCGGCCGCCCATGGCCTCCACCAGCGTGCGGGTGATGTACAGACCCAGGCCCAGGCCGCCGTAGTTGCGCTCCGACACGGCGCGCTCGAAGCGGCCGAAGAGGCGAGGCAGGTGCTGGGGCGCGATGCCGATGCCCTCGTCCCGCACCGTCAGCCGCGCTCCGTCGTCATGCGGCGCCAGGCGCACGTGGATGGGCTTGCCGTCGCCGTACTTCACGGCGTTGTCCACCAGGTTGGTGATGACCTGCTCCAGGCGCAGCCGGTCCCACCGGCCCACGATGTAGAAGTCCCCCGCCTCCAGCAGCAAGGAGGAGCCGGTTCGCGCCGCTTGGGGCTCATACCGCGTGACGACGTCCCGGACGAGCGACCCCAGCTCCAGCTCCTCCATCTCCAGCGAGAGCCGCCCAGCGGAGATGCGCGACACGTCGAGCAGGTCGCCCACCAGCTCCGCCAGCTTCTGCACCTGCCGTGCGCCCACCACCACGTAGCGCTCCACCAGGTCGCGCGGAACCGGGCCCGGGTTGCGGGCCAGCTCGCGCGCGAGCGCCTGGAGCTTCAGGCTCAGCGGGGTGAGCGGCGTCTTCAGCTCGTGGCTGGCAATGGACATGAACTCGTCGCGCAGGCGGATGGCCTCCCGAGCCTCCGCATAGAGCCGGGCATTCTCCAGGGAGAGCGCGGCCCGGTGTGCCAACTCCCTGGCGAACGCCAGGTCCGACGTCGAGTAATGCCGGCCGGAGTAGGAGTGGATGAAGCTGAGCACCCCCAACACCTGTCCGCGCGCAATCACGGGCACGGAGATGAGGGAGACGGGCCCCATCGCCTCCATCACCCGGGCATGCTCCGCGTTGTGCGTGAGCGCGTGAATGCGCTCCCGGGTCAACCGCTCGATGTGAACGGTCTCCGCCTTCAGCAAGGCGCCCGTGGGGGGATGCCCTGGGTTGCCGCTGGGGCGCATTCCGAAGCGGAGGACATCCTCCGCCAGCGCGTCGTCCTCGGGCCGGAAGTGCGCCGCCTCCAGGCGCCGGAACGTCCCGCCTGGCTCCGCCATGTCGACGAGGCACCAGTCCGCGAAGGTGGGCACCACCAGCTTCGCCATGTTCCGCAGCGTCGTCTCGTCGTCGAGCGACGACGTCAACACCGCGCCCGACTCCGCGAGGAGCCAGTCACGCGCCTCGGCCTGCTGAAGTTCGTGCGTCAGGGCCTCGGCGCGCTGTCGGGCCCGGACCAGGTCCGTCACGTCGAACCCGAAGCCGACGACGCCGTCGACCTCCCCCTGCTCGTTCCGGGTGGGCTGATACACGATGTTGAGATACGTCTCCTGTCTCTCCCCAGTGGGGAGCTCGCGAGGGAACGCCACCGCATTGCCCGCGTAAGGGACGCCGGTGCGGTAGACCTCGTCCAGCAGGGCGATGAAGCCGCGTTCCTCCGCCCAGGGAACCGCTTCGCGAGCCTCCCTGCCCTCCAGTGGGTCCGTCCCCATCAGCGTGTCGTTCATCGTGTTGGAGAAGGAATAGACGTGCCGGGGGCCACGCATGAGGATGATGCCCGCGGGCGCGTCCTGGAAGAGCGTGTGGAGCCGTGCCCGTCCGGCCTCCGCCTCGCTTCGGGCCGCCCGCTCCCGCTCCAGCAGCCGCGCCCGCTCCGCGTTGGCCTTGCGCAGCATGACATTCAGCTTCGTCATCAGCAGCGAGAGCACCGCGAAGGCCGCCAACGAGACAGCCCTTCCCGCGCCAGGCGACTGGTCGAGCAGTGGCTTCAGGAAGTAGAAATCCGCCACCACCGTCGACAGGAGCGTCGTCGCCATGGCGGGGCCCCAGCCGCCCCACCAGCCGGCCACCATCACCGCGCCGAAGAAGAACAGGAAGGGGGTGGCGGGGAGGAACGGTGCCACGCTCGCCTGGATGAGCCACGCCGCGCCGAAGGCGAGCAGCGCGACGCCATAACGTCCGGCGCTTGAAGCCCAGCGTAAGCGTAGGTGATGTCGTTCCAGACGAGCGTGCATGGTCAGGGGCCGGCTCCGGACGGCTGCCTACCGCTGGCAAGGAACCGCGCACTTCTCAGGTAAGCACCGGAGCCCAATGCATGACATCTTGCTCGCCGCTCTGCCATGCAAGGCTGCTCAGCGCAGCCGGCGGAACGGCTGTGGCTTGGTGCCCATGGCCAGCGCGGATTCCTCTACGTGACACACGTCCAGGCTCGGCTGCGTCCAACCCAGGTTCCGCAAGGCGCCGGCAAGCCGCTCGCGCAGTGGCACGACGTCCGAAGGGCTCGCGCCCGCCAACTCCAACCGGAAGTGCGCGACGCCCGCCTGTGTCAGTCGGAAGCCACGCAGCGCATGGTGCTTGAACACCCAGGCCAGCGCCCAGGCGTCCACCTCCCGGCCCGAAGGCGTGACGAAGTGGCAGGCCCCGCGTCCGCCGAAGTGCTCCAGCGTCCACCCGTGAAAGCCACAGGCGCAGGCGTCACGCCGCACGCTGCCCGCGTCGCCCGGGAGGTAGCGCAAGAGCGGCAGCACGCTGGGACGCAGCCGTGTCACCACCACCTCGTCCAGCCCAGGCTCCAGCCAGACATCCGGGGCCAGGACGTGGAAGCGGCCCGGCGCCTCGGGCCGCGAGCACTCCCAGGCCAGCGGGCCCGTCTCCGTTGTTGCATAGTAGTTGAGGACAGGCGTGGGCACCGCGTTCGCCAGCTCCGCGCGCAGGCCGGCGGGCAGGTGCTGCGCGGAGGTGAGCACCAATTGGGGCGTGGGCACGTCGCGCTGTGCCGCCAGCCACCGCAGGCCCTCCGGGTCGGAGAAGAGCACGGCGGGACGCACGCGGCGCAGGCGCTGGAGCGCGTCCTCGCGCAGGACGGAGATTCGGTGCAGCGCGCCGTCGTGGAGGATGGGCAGGCGCACCGAATACTCCAGCCCGCCCGGCAGCGCGTCCAGCAGCACCACCCTCGGATGCGGAGGCAGCGCCGCTCCCACGCGCGTCACGAGGAAGCGCAGCACGGCCCACATGTGCAGGCAGTCGCGCCGGTCCCTCACCACGTTCACCGGCGCGCCGGTGGACCCGGAGCTCTTCACCACCACGCAATCATCGGCGTCCGACGGCAGCGTGGGCACCGCGTCCCAGTTCGCGGCGAGGGCCTCACGGTCCAGGAAGGGCAGGTGGCGCAGGTCGTCCAGCGTCTGGAGGTCACCCGGGTGGAGGCCCGCCGCGTGGAGCCTCCGGGCGTGGTACGGCGAGTCCCGCAGCGCGTCGCGCAGGCCGGACAGCCGAGCGTCCAGGTCCGCGCGCGCCGCGTCCTCGTCGGCCAGGGAGGCGAAGCGGGCCAGGCCCTCGGCGATGGATTCGGCCCAGGGGATGTGGGGGCGCTGCGAGGAGGTGTCCCGGCGGATGTTCGCGCGAGGCGCGACGCGCAGGTGCGCCGACAAGACTTCCGTCACTCCCGCCACCCACGCGCCTCCGTGGCGCGCTGCTCCGCCTCGCGGAGGGCCTGCTGGCGTTTGTCCGCCTCCTTCTTCCGGGCCTCCTCCGCGCGCCGCATCTCCGCTTCCGCCTTGCGGTAGTCCAGTTGCTCGATTCGCGCGACGGAGCCCTTCGGCGACTCGCCCGTGCACTGCCCGCCCACGACGCGCACCCACTTGCGAAGGAACTCCTCGCGGCGGAAGGTGTTGGAGCGAATCATCTCCGCCGTCAGCGGGGCCACGTCCTGGAAGAAGCGCTGCAAAAGCGTCGTCGCGTCGTCGTTCTGCTGCAGCGCCTGCACCGTCTCCTGCCGCAGCGCCGAGGACACCAGCACGTGCGCGAGCATCACCACCTGCTCCCGCCACAGCGGGGAGCGGGCCCGGTCCTCCAGGGCGCCCCAGTCCGCGCGGGACGGGGGGCGGACCTTCGCGAGCCGGAAGGTGTCGCAGATGATGGCCAGCGCCAGGTCATGCGAATACGGCGACACGATGGGGGCTGCTTCGAGCTGCGTCTGAATCTCGCGGATGTCGAAAGCCATGGGACTCAATTCTCCAGCAATGCCTGGGCGAGGTCGGCGGCGGCCTTCGCGAAGTCGGAGGGCCAGCGCACCACCACCAGCCGGAAGCGGCGCTCGCGCAGCAGCGGCGCCAGCGCCTGCCGTGCGCGGAGCTCGTCGGGAACCGCGAGGATGGCCACCACGAGGCGCGAGCGCCGGATGGATTCCAGCACCGGCGCCAGGGGCTTCTCCGCGGTGACGTTCATCAGGAAGTCGCTGTCGGAGATGATGATGCGCAGCGCGTCGGGCCGCTCGCGGGACAGCGCGTCCATCACGTCGAAGGGGAACCGCGTACCTCCGCCGATGTAGCTCAGCAGGAAGTCGCGCGCCGTCTCCTCGTCGTACATCCACGGCGACACCTGTGGGTTGCCGTGCGAGTACACGATGCCGCGCACCGTGGCCTTCTTCCGCAGCGCGGAGGCGGACAGCACCTGGGCCGCCAGCGTCATCGCGTTGAGGCTCAGCTCCGGGTTGGGCATGGAGCCGCTGGTGTCCAGGTAGATTTCCACGGACGGCGCGCCCAGCTCGGACGGGGGCGGCAGGTCCGCCTCCAATTCGCGGCGCAGCGGAGACACCGCGGCCAGGTGGCCCTGGGACAGCACCGTCAACGTCCAGTCGATGCTGGATGGGTCGTCGCCATACTCCCACGCCTGGGGCGTGGTGCGCAGGTAGGGCTCCGGCTGGGACGGCGCGGTGGGGAGCTTCAAGATGTGCCGGTCCACCAGCCGCCGGTAGTGCTTCGCCACCAGGGCCCGCCGCAGCGTCCCGCCCTGCTTGCCGGGCAGGTGCTCGGTGACGCGGTGGATGGTGTCCAGCGCGTCCTTCTCCTTCGCGCGGGTGCTCAAGGGCTCCAGCCAGCCTCGCCCCTCCGCCTCCTCCAGCGCGTCGTCCCAGCGGCTGCTGCCGTGGATGGCGGCGTCCAGGTCGTCCACGTCCGGCACGGAGACGTCCCCGCCCAGCGGCAGGCTGAACTCCAGGTCCGCAGGCTGCTCGATGTACCGGATGAAGGTGGCGCAGAAGTAGAGGAACTGGAGCTTGCCGGTGGGCAGCGCGTAGAAGGTCTGCGCGAACATGCGCGCCTCGGCGCGAACGCCGGGGTAGCGCTGCTCCATCGCCTCGAGCTGCGCGGCGGGCACCAGCTCCCCAGGGGGCAGGCCCCACAGCTCCTCGTAGATGGCCAGGTAGAAGAAGAACAGCGGCGACACCTCGCCGCCCTGCACGCGCTGGAAGCCGCGGTACACCGCGCACAGCGCCGCCGCGTGCGTGCGGCCCACCACCTCGTTCACCTGCAAGTCGTAGAAGAGGTTGGTGAGGGACTGCTTCAGGCCGGGGACCAGCCGCTGCTCCTGCACGCGCAGCTCCGCGTCCCAGCCCAGCGTGTGCGGGAAGCGCGCGTGGTGACCGATTTCATGCGCCAGCACCGCAGTGAGGCTGCCAGTGGCCTCCATGGCCTCCAGGAGCTTGAAGTTGACGAAGACCTGGCGCTTCACCAGGTCGATGTACGCGAGCGGCTCCTGGGCGTGGCTTTCGTCGGGATGGAAGGCCACGTGCGGCTCGGGCGGGCTGAGCTGCACGCGCACGTCCCACAGCGCCAGCGCGTCGCGCCAGCCCGTGGCCACGTCTTCGCGGGTGATGCGCGGCGGCGGGCTCATTCCGGGACGAACACCAGCACGTGCTGGGAGGTGTGCAGCGTGGCCGCCACTCGCCAGTCATTGCCCAGGGTCGCGAACCACGCGTCCGCGCGCGGGTCCTCCCGCAGCGCTTCGTCCAGATGGGGACTCTCCACGCGGGTCTGCTCCGGCACCTCGCGGCAGCCCATGGCGCCCAGGCTGACGGGCGCCTTGGCCAGCCAGATGCCCTGCGTGGCCGCGTCGCGGCCCGCCACGGCCTGACGGTGCCGGTCATGCACGCACACCACGGTGGGGGACAGGAAGTGCATCGCGCCGGGGAGGAATCGGCTGTCCTCTTTCGACAGGTCCACCCAGTGCGCCTGGGCCCGCTCGGCCAGCGGCGCGTCGGGCGGCTCCAGGGCCACGGCGGACGTCTCCCGCAGCCGCGCCTCGATGTCCTGGAGCGACGTCAGCCCCTGGCCCACGCGCCAGAAGATGCGCTGCACCCACGGCGGCGCGGACTCCAGGTTCTCCCCCAGGTTCCACAGCTGGGCGAACACCTGCGAGCGCGCCTGGGTGGGCACGGCGGCCAGCAAGCGGGGAATCAGGTCCGACCACGCCAGGGTGAAGAAGTTCTGCCTGCCGGCGCTCGCGGGATACAGGTAGCCCAGGCCAATGGCCTCCGCGCCTAGCTGGAGGTAGGCGCGCAGCAGCTCCTCGCCCTCCGCGGCTGGCGTCCCCGCCTCGAGCAGGGATTGTCCCAGCCGCTGCGCGGCGCCGCCGGTGAGCTCGTGCCACAGGCTGGAGTCCCAGCGCACGAACCGGGCGCGGGCATTGGCTTCCAACTCGTCGGTGAAGGTGCTCATGGGCGGCCGCCCGGGTTCTCCTTCAGCCACGTCGCGTAGTTCCGGTAGCGGCTGTAGAGGGACTTGAGGTGGATGACGTCCTCGTAGACGGGGCCGGACAGCTCGTGCCGGGTGAGCAGCTCCTTCATCAGCACCGTCACCCGGTTCATTCGCTTCTCGGTGGTGCGCAGGTCCACGCCGGACAGGCCCTTGTCCAGCTCCTGGCGCAGCGCCGTCACCTTGCGCCGGAGGGGTTCGTGCGTGTCGTAGTGGCCCATGGCCATGTCGAACATGTTCCGCAGCCAGGCCACGCGGTCCTGGAGGAGCATGCGGTGGCCCTTCACCTCGAAGAAGGCGCTGCGCGGGTTGGGCACCAGCTTCTCGTGCAGCACCCAGGGGGCAATCTGCCGGAAGTCCTCCAGCTCCACGGCGGCGTGGCCGCGGAAGAAGGCCATGGCCTTCGCGAAGTGGAGGATGGTCTGGTACGCGCGCACGCTGACACCGTTCTCCGTCTGCGTGCAGAGGTGGACCTTCTTGTCCAACGGGCACTGCTCGTTGCACACCGCGGCCACCGTCTGCCCGGCCAGCTTGAGCGTGTCCTTGTGCTTGAACTCGAAGCGCGGCGAGGCCATGCGGCAGAAGTCGAGCTGCCCCAGGAAGAAGGCGATGCGCTCCAGCACGTCCTTGGGCACCTCCACTTCCAGGATGGCGGCGTAGGCGCGCTCCAGCTCGCCGGGCGTGAAGACGACTTCCTGGGGCAGCAGCTCCTCGGGGGACTTGTCGGCCTCCAGCCGCTGGAGGAGCTGGTCCATGAACCCCGAGTTGAACGGCACCGCGCGCACCACCACGTCGATGCGGTCCTTCAGCGCCTCGATGACCTGGAAGGTGCCGCCGCCCTGGTCGTCGTTGGCGGTGAGGAACCAGGACGAGCGGCCCGCATAGACGTACTGGTCCATCATCTCCGCGTAGCCCTCCGCCATGAGGGACAGGAGCGCGGACTGCGTCTTGGTGGGGATGCGGTTGTACTCGTCGATGATTTTGACGCGCTGGCCAATCCACTTGCGCCAGCTCACCTTCACCGCGGACAAGTCCTCCGCCTTGAGCATGTCGGAGGGCAGCGGCGCGCCCAGCAGGTCCGCGATGGAGAGCTGCGGATGGCCGCGCTGGATGCCGCGGTGGACCTCGTCGCGGCCCATGCCGGACAGCAGGGCCATGAGGAGGGCGGACGTCGTCTTCCCGCGTCCCGGCCCGCCCACGAGCAGCGCGCGCCGGCAGGTGAAGAGGGTGAGCAGGGGGATGAGGACGAACGAGCTGTAGCTGGTGTCCTCGGGGAGGTGGAGCTCGTCACCCGCGGGCGTCTTGAGCGACGCGGCCGCGCCGAACTCCAGGTCGTAGTAGGGACAGATGACGGCGTTGTTGGTGATCCACCAATACGCCTGCCGCATCTTGTCGTGGAGGCTGCCGCCGTCGCGCTCGGAGAGGTGGACATTGAGCTGCTTGTCCGCCGTCGCGCGCCCGGTGAGCAGACGCGTCACCCAGTCCTGGTTGGCCATGCGCGCCGGAGCCTATCACCCGGAGTGGACGGGCGCAGGCCGGTGTCCCACCGCGGCCCGCCCGTCGGGTCGCTCAGGGCCCGCGCAGCCGCGACATGAGCAGGAAGCCCACGGCGAGCACGAGCAGCACGCCCACCACGGCCCACAGGGCGACGGAGCACCCAGGGGAGGACTTCGAGACGATGGGCAGCTTCTGCGTCCGGAGGTCCTCGGTAATCTGCGCGAGCAGCCCGGCGTCGTAGGACACGGGCTCACCCTTGCGAATCTTCCGGCCCAGCTCCTCCAGCTCGCCCCCCGGCAGGTAGCGCTCCGTGAGCAGCAGGCTGCGCGCCTGGAGCTCCCGTTCGGTGCCATGGGCGGCGGGGTCCAGTCCGCAAGCCGCGCAGGGGGTGAAGGCGCCCACCTTCGAGTTGCCACACCGCACACAGACAGCCAGGGTCATGCGCCTACCCTAGCGCGAATGCCCCGCGAGGAGCGGCCCGCCAATCCTCACGGGCCGCTCGGCGGGCGTCACATCAGGGGGCCAGGTTGCTCAGGTGCTCCACGCTCCCCTCCGCGAAGCCCGCGGTGCGCGGCCGGTGACCACTTTGTGGTCACTCCATGCGTCAGGTGACCGGTTCCGGCCGCGCGGTGGCGTGACGCTCCGGGGGGCGGCACGCGGCACAGCCGCTGCAATGGCCTTTGCGCGTCCCATCCGGGACACCCGCAGCGCACCCCTCAGGAGACGCCCCATGGATGAACAGTCGCTCGCCTCTCGCCAGCGCTTTCCGCGTTGGATGCTGGCTGGTTGGATGGCCACCGCCGCCTTCGTTGGCTTCCGCCATGTGCCCGCGGCCAACGCGTCACATTCGCATACGGGCTGGAACCAGATTCACATCGCCACCATTCATGGCAATGACGGCCCCGCGGGTGGCGGCAGCGGGCCGGGCTCGCAGGACGAAGAGTACTGCGTGATGTCGGAGACCACCGCGCTCCCGGCCGCGACGATTGCGCCCTTCATCGAGCAGACGTTGGCGAAGCTGGACTTCAGCCTCGTCTGGGATGGCGCGGCGGACTGGCGCGTGGACCTGTGGCGCACGCAGAAGTTCTGCAACCAGTACGCGACGGCGGACCGCAACCGCATCGAGCTGGAGTTCCGCGTCCGCGAGTCCTGGGCCGCGCTGTGCGGCGGCGAGCAGTACGCCTGTGTCACGGCCGTGAATCCGGTGACGGACTCCAGCGGGCGGCACCAGCACTACATGTACATGAACGCGCACCTGAAGCGGGAGCAGATGGCCGCCATGGGAGAGCGCGCGCGCAAGTTCATCAACCACGAGACGGGGCACCTCGTGGGCCTGAGAGACCCCAGCTACCACGGGGACTGCATGCACAGCGTGATGCACAACAACCTGTACCTGAGCTACGGGTGCACCGACCCGGTGTGGCACCCGACGACGTCCGACTTCGTGTCCGTGCGCAACATCGCGAACCGCGCCAACTGAACGCCGTCATCCCTTCGACATGAGGAACTTTTCCATGAAGCGCTTCCCTCTGCGTGAGTTGGCCCATGTGGTCGCGATGTCCGGTGTCGTCCTGGCCGCGGTGCGGTGTGGCAACCCCGAGGACACCCACGCGCCCGACGATGCCTCCCAGTTCAACGTGCACAGCGCCCTGCTGACGAGCAACCGCGACGCCCTGCGCCTGTGCGTGCGGGAGTCCGCGTCCCTGCGTGGCAGCGCCGCCCGCATCACCGAGCGGCTCGGTGCCAGCCTGCGGACCGTGTCCGGCCATCCCGACTGGGAGGCGGCGCGCTTTGGCGGCAAGGCGCCTACCATCGAGCAGGGGTGTCCCGGACCGGCGCTCGCGTTGGAGCGGCTGGAGCCCAAGGAGTCCATCATCGGTCCGGGTGTCGCGTTGAAGCCTGGCCGCTACCGCACCTTCATCCACGTGCTGGATGAGAAGACGGCGGACGTGGTGCTGGGGGAGCGGCAGGTGGACCGGGCGCCAGCGGAGTTCCTGCGCGTCGACGACCATGTGCTCGCGGAGGTCTCCACGGCGCTCGTCGTGCGTGAGTCCTACCTGGACCACCCGGAGTTCGCCGCGCGCTGGCTCACGGGCGCGGTGGGTCTCCAGGCCATGGAGGCCGGCCTGCCCGGCGTCCTGGGAGACGTGTTCGACAAGCCCGTCACGGAGGTCTCGTCGCTGGCGAAGCCCTCGTTCGAACCCACGCACTGAGACGTGGGGGCTCAGGCCCTGCGAGCGCGCGGCGCACGAGTGGGCCGGGCGGGAGGCGTCTCCAGCTCCCGCCCGGACATCCGGCGCAGCTCGGCGTTGCCCAGGACGACCTGCGTCAACCGGGAGCGGGAGATGCGCAGCGCCGAGGCGGTGGCGACGACGTTGCCGCCATTCTCCACGAGGCTCTGGGCAATGCACTGCCGCTGCACCTCCGCGAGGAAGTCGCGGAGGGAACCCCCATGTTGCCGGAAGAGCATGGGGATGTCCGTCATCGCCGCGGGCGCGGGCCGGGGCTCGGCGCACTCCAGCGCCCGCTGCAAGAGCGGCGCGAGCACCGCGCCACCAATGGCTGGCGCATCCGACAGGACGTCCGCCGCGCGCACCACGTTATGCAGCTCGCGGACGTTTCCGGGCCACGGGTGGGCGCGCATCAACCGCGTGGCCTCGGGAGTGAACGACTTCGGCGAGCCCCCGCGCTCCTGTGCCGCCTGTTCCAGGAAGTACGTGGCCAGCAGGTGCACGTCTTCGTCGCGCTCGCGGAGGGGCGGCAGCTCCACCTGGATGCCATTGAGCCGGAAGAAGAGGTCCTGCCGGAAGTCGCCCGCGCGGACCGCCTTCGCCAGGTTCCGGTTGGAGGCGGCGACGACGCGCACATCCACCTGGACCGTCTCCGCGCCGCCCACGCGTTGGAACGAGCGCTCCTGCAAGGCCCGCAGCAACGCGGCCTGTCCCCGAGGGCTGATGTCGGCCACCTCGTCCAGGAACAGGGTGCCGCCGTGGGCCTGCTCGAAGCGCCCTCGCTGGCGGGCCAGGGCCCCGGTGAACGCGCCGCGCTCGTGGCCAAACAGGTCCGACAGCAGCAGCTCATCGTTGATGGCCGCGCAGTTGACGGCGACGAAGGGGTCCGAGGCACGCCGGGACAGGTCATGGATGGCGCGCGCCGCCAGCTCCTTGCCCACGCCCGTCTCACCGAACAGCAGCACGCTGGCGTCGGAGGAAGCCACCTTGCGCAGCTGCGCCACGGCCGAGCGGAACACCGCGGAGCGGCCGCGCAGGTACGGCGGCGCGAAGCCGTCTTCCGTGGGGGACTCACCCAGCAGGGTCCGCAATTGAGGTCTGTCATAGGCGCGGCGGAAGCGCTGCTGGGCCTCGGGTGGGAGCGCGTCGATGAGCCGCCGCCACTCCGCGAGCGCCGCCTGCCGAGCGCTCAACCGCTGCGCCTCGGTGCCGCCCGCCTCCGCCAGTTGCAGCGTGAGGACGCGGACCCGCAGCGTGAAGTCCTGGGCGCTCAGGCGGTCGGGGCGGGCGCTCGCGCGGCGCAGGGCCCGGCGCGCACGAGCCATGTCGCCATTGGCGAAGGCAACCCGGGCATCGAGCAGATGGAGCCGGGCCGGCTGGGTGGCGCTGTTGCGCAGGTAGAGCCGCTGGGCCAGGGCGTCCAGGACGGAAGAGGCCTCCGTGGCCCGTCCCAGCGCGAGCAGGGCCTCCACGCGCAGCCATCCGGTGGGGATGGCATAGAGGTGGGGCTGCGCCGTCTCCTCGTCGCCGCTCAGTCCGTCCAGCGTGGTGAGGGCCGCCTCCCACTCTCCGCGAGCGCAGTGGAGCTGGGCGCGGCTCAAGCCCACGGCCAGCCGGGCCTGGGGTGAATCGGGTGCGCGCGCCACGAGCGCGGCCAGCTTGCGCTCCGCCTCGGCGGTATCGCCCAGGAAGCAGTCGGTGGCGATGGCCTGTGGATAGGCGGAGAGCTGCTGGAAGGGGATGTCCAGTCCCGGCAGGGCGAGCGTGAGCGCGGACTGGGCCTCCAGGTGGCGGCCCTCCCGGGAGTAGGCGAGTCCCAGGCCCAGCAGGGCCACGGCCTCGAAGGGGACCTCGCCGCACAGCAGGGACAGCGCGGCGAGCCCCAACTGGATGGCGGCGGTGTTCTGCTCCGCGCGCCGGGCCAGCGTGGCGAAGGCGACCTTGGCCAGTCCCACCAGGTCGTCCAGTCCGGCGGCGCGAGCCTGGCCCTCCACGGTGGTGAACAGGCGCCGAGCCAGCGTGTCGTCGCCGGCATCCATCGCCACGCGTCCCTCGAGCACCGTCATCATCAGGCGTGAGAAGGTGTTCTCCGGACCGTCGAGCGCCGGATGCGCCTCGCGCGCGAAAGCGATGCCCGCCTCCCGTTGTCCCGCGTCGAGAAGGAACTGCAGATGCGTAGGCGCCAGGAAGCCATGGTCCTCTGAGATTCGGCCCGCGAGTCCGTCGGTGCCCAAGGCCCAGGCGACCAGCGCGTGCCCGGACGCCACCCGCCCCCCTCGCACGAGGACGTGCGCGGCCGTGGCAAGCAAGGCACTGGCCCACCGCGCCTGCTCACCCCAGGGGGCGAAGCTCCAGGGCGCGGGCATCGCGCTGTGCGAGGGCGTGGGCTCCAGCGCCCACAGGATGCCCGCCGCCATGTCCGCGGCGCGTCCCGTCGCCTGCTGGAGCAGCTCACGTCCCAGCCCCAGCGGATCCGCCGCCAGCATCAACAGCAGGGCTTCGTCGGAGGCCTCGGCCAGCGGCGCCAGGCGGGCGCACGTCTCGCGGACCTCGGGTACTTCCAGCAGGTTCACCGCCATGTCGAGCGTCGCGGCCCTGGTGGGCGCCAGCCGGTGTCCCGGGAGCACCGTGCACAGCCCCGCCTCACAGGCGAGCCGGGCGCCCTCATGGAGCGACGTGCCCAGGGCCTCGGCGAGCGTGTTCACCGGCAGTGGCCGAGGCGCCGCGCAGGCAGCCAGCACCGTCAGTCGACGCAGGCGCGCGGGCTCGCGACGCGCGGGGTGCAGCAGGGAGGCGATGGTGTCATCAGGAGAGACAGGCACAATCGGAAAGCCTGAGGCCGCTCCGACAAGCCATCAAGGGCCCCCACGGAGACCGCCTGCAGGAGCGCAGCGCCGCTGGAATGCTTCAGCAAAGCGGTTTCAACAGGGGCGCCTGCCTGCTCGCAGGCCGTGCGACGGGGTGTGGCTCAGGCCCGCGTGACGCCATGCCCGGGGGCATCCGTTGGCAGCTCCAGCCGTGCGCCCGCGTACCGGGCCCCGCCCTGGAAGGGGTGGCTCGCGATGAACAGCGGCGTATCCAGGTCGGCATAGGTGAAGCCCCCCAGCCCAGCGGCCAGGTGCGCCGAGGCGGACATGGCCAGCACGCTCTCCACCATGCCGCCCACCATGAGCTCCAGGCCCGCGGCGCGAGCGAGGCTCCACATCGTCAGGGCCTCGACGACGCCACACTTCATCGTCTTGATGTTGATGGCATGCGCGGCGCCTTCCCGGATGAGCCGCAGCACGTCCTTCGCCGAGCGCGCCGACTCATCCGCGCACACCGGCACGCGCGAGCGGCGCGTGAGCTCCGCCATGCCGGCCACCTCATGCGCGGGCACGGGTTGCTCGAAGAGGGCCAGGGGAACGTCCGCGCGCTCCAGCGCCTTGAGGAAGGCGAGCGCCTCGGCCACGTCATAGCCGCCGTTGGCATCCGCGAAGAGCCGGGCCTGGGGCGCCACTTCATGGATGGCCACCAGCCGTGCCGCGTCTTCATCGGGCGGCAGCGCCCCCACCTTCACCTTCAGCGTGGTGATGCCCCGCGCCAGGATGGCCCGCGCGGACTTGCGCGCATGGGCCACGTCTCCCGCGGTGATGGTCATGTCGATGTCCAGCGTGGCCTGCGCGCCGCCCAGCATCACGTACAGCGGAACGCGGTAGTGCCGAGCCAGCGCATCGAGCAGCGCCGTCTCCACGGCGCACCGGGCGGAGGGCGCCAGCGCGAGTGAATCCCCCAGCGCCTCGGACGCGGGCCGCCAGGCGCGAGCGTCTTGTCCCATCAGTCCCGCGCGCACCTGCTCCAGGGCGGCCAGCGTACTGGCTTGAGTTTCTCCACTGACGGCGGGGAAGGGGGCGGCCTCGCCCAGGCCCTCGGTGCCGTCCGCCAGGGTGAGCCGCACCAGGACGTTCTCCGCGGCGTGCTGCGCGCCGGTGGCGATGGCGAAGGGCTCGGTGAGCGGGAGGTGCAGCGGCTCGAAGCGGACGGCGGTGATGAGGGTGGGCGTCATGGGCGACCGAGGAGCCTAACGGGAACTGATACATGTCCGCCGCGTGTACTTGTGACGGCCCCGCATTCGTGTCGACATGGAGCCATTCTGAACGACCGATTCCAGGCGGCTCCGGCGCCCGACATGGATGTGCTGCTCGTGGCGCTCGAGGAAGCGGAGCGCCACCAGCCCGAAGGCTGCATGGTGTTGCACGCCGTGCGGGACGCGGCGGGAGCGCTGGTCGACTTTCAGTGGGCCTGGGCCAATCCCGCGGGCGCGCGAGCACTGGGGCACGCCGCACCGGAGTCGCTGCGCGGCAAGCGGCTGCGCGAGCTGATGCCGGGCTCGGGATTGGCCGCCCGGGTGGACCTGCTCCGGGAGGTGGTGGAGGCGGGGCGGCCGGCCGCTGACAGCTTCCAGGAAGGGGACGCGTGGCTGCAGGGAACGGCGGTGCCGCTCCGGGACGGTGTGCTGCTGCGCCTGCGTGACATCACCAGCGCCCTGCGGCTGGAGGAGGGCGTCCGGGAAACCCTGGACTGGGTGCGGAGCATGCTGGAGGCCACACCCGACGCGTTCTTCACGGTGGATGCGGACTGGCGGGTCACCTATGTGAACCACGAGGCCGCGGCGCTCAGCGGGCGCTCACAGGAGCAGCTCTTCCGGCAGATTCTGTGGCAGGCGTGCCCGGAGTTGCTGGGCACGCGGATGGAGCGGGAGCTGCGCCGCGTCGCGAGCGGTGCGGGCCCCACCATCTTCGAATGGCGCGCCACGCCTGGACGCTGGCATGAGGTGCACGCCTGGGGCGCCAACGGCAACGTGTCCATCTTCGGGCGGGACGTCACCGCCAGGAAGCAGGCGGAGGCGGAGCGGGACGTGCTCCTGTCGCGTGAGCACTCGGGCCGCCTGGAAGCGGAGGCCCTGGTCCACGAGCGCACCCGCGAGCTCATGGCCGCGCGTGAGCGACTGGTGCAGTCGGAGAAGCTGGCCATGGCGGGACAGCTCGCGGCGGGCGTGGGGCACGAAATCAACAACCCGCTCTCCTACGTCGTGGGCAACCTGCAGTTCGCGCTGGAGCAGCTCGAGCCCCTCGCGGCGCGAGGCGAAGTGAGTGCCGCCTGGGCCCGCGCGCTGGGCGAGGCGATGGAGGCCCTGCGCGAGGCGAAGGAAGGCGCCGAGCGCATCCGCACCACCGTTCGCGATTTGCAGACCTTCGCCCGAGCGGAGGAGCCGCGCCTGTCACCCGTGGACGTGCACGCGGCGCTGGAGTTCGGCCTCTCCATGGCGATGCCGCACCTGCGCCACCGGGCCCGGGTGGAGAAGCGCCTGGGGCCGGTGCCCACGGTGATGGCGCACGAGACGCGGCTGGGACAGGTGTTCCTCCAACTGCTCGTCAACGCCGCGCAGGCCATCCCGGAAGGAGACGTGGCGCGCTACCAGGTGACGCTCTCCACCTGGAGGGACGGCGCGACGGTGGTGGTGGAGGTGGCGGACAACGGCCACGGCATGGCGCCCGAGGTCCTGGAGCGCGCCTTCGAGCCCTTCTTCACCACCCGTCCCTTGGGGGAGGGCGCTGGACTCGGCCTGTCCACCAGCCTGGGCCTGGTGCGAGGCATGGGCGGCGAGCTGTCGGCCTCGAGCGCGCCGGGGCTGGGCAGTGTCTTCCAGGTGCGGCTACCCACCACCGACGCGGACGCGCCATCCGTGCGGGTGGCGGAGGGCAAGGACCTTCCCGAGCGGAAGCGGGTGCTGGTGGTGGATGACGAGCCGCTGCTCGCCTCGGTGCTGGGCCGCATCCTCGGCGCGCGTCACGAGGTGGTGGTCGTCCACAGCGGGCGCGAGGCGCTGGACACGCTGGCGCGCGACGCGGACTTCGACCGCATCTTCTGTGACTTGATGATGGGGGACCTGACGGGGATGGACGTGTACGACGCGCTGTCCTCGCGTCAGCCGGAGCTGCTCGCGCGCTTCGTCTTCATGACGGGCGGGGGCTTCTCCGAGCGTGCACGGACCTTCCTCCAGTCGGTGCCGGTGCCGCGCATCGAAAAGCCCTTCGAGCTGAGCGTCCTGCACGCGCTGGTGGAGAACGCCCCGCCGCGCGCCGGTACCTGAAGGGGGGCCGGCGCGCGAAGCGGAAGCGGTGCGACTACAGCTTGACCTCTTCCCGGTCGGGCTGGGTGATGTAGCCGGAGCCGGCGGCCACCAGCTTGGCCATCAGCTTGTCCAGGCCGTTGGAGCGGGCAAAGGCCATCTCGTTGCGGGTGGCGCCCACCAGGGTGAGCAGCTGCACCTTGCCGCTGGGGAGCACGAAGTGGTCGGGCCGGGCCGGGTCCCTGACGAACACGAAGCCACCCAGCTTGGACTCGCCACCATCCAGCGCGCCCTCCACCGGGTAGCGGTGGCCCATGGCGAAGGCGCGCAGGGACACGAGGTTGTAGGCCATCATGTCCAGCAGCCGGAACACCGGCCACTTCGCCTCTTCGGGCGTGTGGATGACCATCTCGTAGCCCAGCCCGCTGGGCCCGTCGTCGGGGATGTCCTCACCGGGTGCCGCGGTGAAGGGGTTGGACAGTCCGCTGGTGACATAGGTCCAGTAGGGGTAGCTCTCGCTGGGCGGGGCGACGCGCACGCCCATGGGACCCCAGTTGGGGTCCGCCTCCTGAACCTGGGCCAGCTCACTCTCCATCCACGCCTGGATGGCATCCGTCTGGTCGAGCGTGAAGACGCCTTCGTCAATGGCGCCGAACATCTTCGGATACTCGACTTCGTCGCGGTCCGCCCAGCAGTCTTCGTACCACTGGATGAAGTCTTCGTCCGTCTCCGGGGCTTTCATGGCGATGACACTCTAGAGGCTCACCCCGGTTTCACAACTTCAAGTCGCGGAGAGGTCTCTTCAGGCTGACAATCCGGGGGGCGTTCAGGGGCCGGTAGCCCCTTCGGTGCCCGGGGGGACGGGCAGGGGCCAGGGCTTCAGCCCACAGATGCGCTCGGCCTCCTCCACGGCGGGCGCCAGCCGAGCGTGCTCCCGGCGCAGGAAGCCTCGCACCGCGCCGTCCAGCGTCTTGTCGAAGATGAGGTGGGCGCTGTGCACGGCGGTGGGCTCGAAGCCGCGGGACACCTTGTGTTCACCCCCGGCGCCGGGCTCGAACACCTTGCGGCCGGTCCGGATGCAGTCCTCCACGGAGTGGTACAGGCAGACGTGGAAGTGGAGGAAGGGGTGCTCCTCGAAGGCGCCCCAGTAGCGGCCATAGAGCCGCTCCGGGCTGGCCAGGTTGAAGGCGCCGGCGACGACCTGCTGACCGCGCACCGCCTCCACCAGCTCCACCGAGCCGGGCATCGTACGGAAGACGCGCGCGAAGAAGTCAGGGGTGAGCTGAATCTGTCCCCAGGCGTGGCGCTCGCAGGTGGAGGTGTAGAAGCCGTAGGCGCGCTGGGCGTGCACCTGGGAGAGGGCTTCTCCGCGCACCGTGCGCAGGGAGATTCCCTGGGTGGCCGCGGCCCCACGCTCGCGCTTGAGCTGGTTGCGGCGCTTGGAGTCGAAGCGCGCCAGGTAGTCGTCGTAGCTGCCGTAGCCCGGGTTCTTCCAATGGAACTGGAGGGTGATGCGCCGGGCGAGTCCCTCGGCCTCCAGGAAGTCCGCCTCGTCTCCCGTCGGATACAGGACGTGGACGGAGGAGCAGCCCGCCTCCTGGGCGCTCTGGGCGGCGGCGGAGAGCAGGGCCCGGCGCAGGGCGGGGACGTCCTCGCCCGGGGCGATGAGGAAGCGAGGGACGGTAGCGGGGGACAGCGGCCCGCCCACGACGAGCTTCGGGTAGTACTCGACCCCGAGCCGGGCGGCGGCATCCGCCCAGCCGAAGTCGTAGATGTACTCGCCCATGCTGTGGAACTTGAGATACGCGGGCGCGGCGGCCACCAGCTTGGGGCCGCGCCACAGCGTGAGGTGATGCGGCGCCCAGCCCGTCTCCTCGGTGGCGCTCCCGCTCTCCTCCATTGCCGCCAGCCAGGCGTGCCGGACGAAGGGTGGGGCGTCGGGGCCGACGAGCGCGTCCCAGCCTTTGGCCGGGGCGTCAGTCACTGCTTCGAGGATGCGCAGACGGAGCGGGGTATCGGCGGGCACGGGGGCACTTTTAACGCGCCCCGCGCATGCCCGCAGTGGGTTGCTGGCCTGTCCGTCAGGCGGCCCGGGCGGCCCCCCCGGCCCGAGCGGCCTCTCGGGCCTCCGGCCAGACGGCACGCTGTGGGGTGGTGATGCGGATGACGCGCAGCAGGGCCAGCACGCGCATCACCTGCCACGTGGGGTCCAGCTCGAACTTCCGGGCCGCGAAGTTGGGGCTGCTGCCGTACTTGTGGTGGTTGTTCTGGAAGAGCTCCCCCATGCAGAGGAAGTCCATGGGCAGCGAGTTGCGCGACTTGTCGGTGCTGGCGAAGTTCCGGTAGCCGTACTTGTGGCCGCACCAGTTGACGATGGCGCCATGCACGGGGCCCATGAGGAAGTGCAGGGGCAGCAGCAGGAACTGCCAGGGGGAGGTGGCGAACGCCACGTAGAAGGCGGAGTAGAAGGCCACCCAGCCCAGCGAGGCGAGCCACGAGGTGCGCAGCGTGGTGTCCACGAGCGGCCACTCCGGGTAGCCGCCCAGGAAGCGGGCCTCGGGCTGGCCTCGGCCGGCCGCGTAGTCGTCGTAGCGCGCCTTGGTGTGCCACATCATCCGCGCCACATCCTTGAAGAAGTGGGGCGAGTGCGGGTCCTGCTCGGTGTCGGAGAAGGCGTGGTGCTCGCGGTGGAGGATGGCGTACGCCTTGGGCGACAGGTACGACGAGCCCTGCACCAGGTAGGTGAGCAGGTGCACCACCCGCTCCGTCTTCGGCCCCATGGTGTACATGCGGTGGGCCGCGTACCGGTGCTGGAAGAAGCTCTGGAAGAACACGCAGAGCAGCCAGTGCGAGACGAAGAAGATGAGGACGGCCATTCGAGTTCCCCGGTCAGTGACTGAACCGAGGTAACACCGGGCATGTCATCGCAGCGTCACGCAGGGCCGAAGAGCGGCGCCTCGGCCCCGAGGGGTGATGCGCCCGGTCGCTCCTCTTCAGGGGGCCATCAGTAGAACGCGCCGTGGCATGACATGACGCGCGGCGGTGTGGCCCGCTCTTCCGGTACGGAAGGGGGGGCACTGAGTTCCACGAGAGGAGCACACGCGTGAAGCGGGCGGACATCGTCGGATTGGACAAGGCGCACGTCTGGCATCCCTACACGGCGATGGAGGCCTACATCGCGGAGACGAATCCACTGGTGGTGGTGCGCTCGGAAGGGGCATACCTCCATGACGCGGACGGCACTCGCTACCTGGACGCGAACGGCTCCTGGTGGGTGTCCACGCTGGGCCACCGTCACCCGCGCCTGATGCGCGCGCTCGCCGAGCAGGCCGCCGCGCTCCCACACGTCTCCCTGGCGGGCATCACGCACGAACCGGCGGCCCTGCTGGCGTCGGAGCTGGCGGCCATCGCCCCCGGTTCCGACCGCCCCGGCCTCCCTGCGTCCGAGCGCCTGTCCCGCGTCTTCTATTCAGACAACGGCAGCACGGCGGTGGAGGTGGCCATCAAGATGGCGGCCCAATACTGGGCGCAGAATGGTCAGCCGCGCCGCACCCGCTTCATCACCCTGTCGGGGGCGTTCCACGGCGAGACGATGGGCGCCACCAGCGTGGGGGGCGTTCCCCTGTTCCGGGAGGTCTTCGGCCCCCTGCTCTTCGACGTGGTGCACGTCCCCTCTCCGGCGGAGGAGGGGGGCTGGGCGCGCGCCTTCGAGCAGGTCCAGTCCACCTTGCGTGCGCATCCAGGGGAGATTGCGGGCGTCATCCTGGAGCCGGTGCTGCAGGGCGCTGCGGGCATGGTGATGTACTCGCCGGACTTCGTCCGGGCGGTGCGCGAGGCCACGCGTGAGGTGGACACCTTCCTCATCGCCGATGAGGTCTTCACGGGGCTGGGCCGCACGGGCGCGCGCTTCGCGGTGGACCTGGCGGGCGTGGTGCCGGACATGCTGTGTCTGGCGAAGGCCCTCTCGGGAGGGCTCCTGCCTTTTGGAGCGACGCTGGCCTCGGAGCGCGTCTTCTCCGGCTTCCTCGGTGCGCCGAACCGGGCGCTGTATTACGGGCACTCATACTGTGGGAACCCGCTGGGCGCCGCCATCGCCCGGGAAGTGCTGGCCGTCTACCGGGACGAGGATGTGATGGGGCAGGTGGCGCGAAAGGCTCCCCGCGTAAAGGCCGCCTTCGAGCGGATGGCCGCCACGATTCCGGGCCTGGTGCGCCCCCGCGCCGTGGGAATGGTGGGAGCGGTGGACCTGGGTGGGGGTGGCTATCTCGCCCGGGGAGGGTGGCGAGTGTACGAGGCCGCGCGCCGCCGAGGGCTCTACCTGCGGCCCATGGGTGACACCGTGTACATCGCGCCGGCGCTGACTATCTCTGACGAGGCGCTCGAGGAGCTGCTGTCCGGAGTGGAGGCGGCACTCCATGAAGTGGCTGGCGGCTGAGCCTGGTGGATCCGCTGCGCACGAATGTGCGGGCGCGAGCGAAGAGGTGTTTGACAGGGCGCGCGTCACGGCGATAGAAGCCGCGCCCCGCCCGACGCAGCTCCGGGTGGGAGCTGACAGCAGAATAAAAGGGTCGATGAGGATTGTTGACCCTGGACGCGGCGGTGGTAGAAGCCGCGCCTCTCCGGCCGGGTGGCTGATCCACGCACCTCGACGGAGCAGCAGCAGGAAATAGAAGGGTCAGCCTGAAAAGTTGATCCCAGGGGTGGTGGTGGTAGAAGCCCCGAAGCTCACGAAGAAGCCCGCGCGCTGGCGCGGATCCGCTTTGAGTGGGTCGGTAGGAAAATACGGAATACGGCGGTCAACGCAGCAGGTTGACAGGAGACGCGGTGGTGGTAGAAGCCGCGCCCCCGACGAAGAAGCCCGGAAGGAAAGGGCGGACGAGTCGAGGGAGTCAACGAAGGCAGCGGTTGACAGGGAGGGCGGCGAAGCGGTAGAAGCCGCGCCCCTCCGGAAGAAAGCAGCGGAAGCCACTGGGCGGCGCTGAAGACTCCGGAAGCCAGCAGGACGGCGAAAACAGTAGCTTGACAGTAGACGCCGGACTGAAATAGAAACTGACGCCCCGCCGGACGAAAAGACGGCGAGACAGCAGCGAAGAAACAGTAGCAGGAAGTCGCTGGCGGTACAAGCGACTCGGTCTTTGAAAACCAAATAGCAAGCCCAAGAAGAAGCTAGATTGCGGAAACCGCAGTCAATTTCTTAAGACGGTGCCAGCCAGGTCGCGCTGAGAAGCGCAGCCGGCAGCACTGGAAACGAATCAGCGAGTTTCAGGTTCCTTAGCCGGGCCTGAGACTGACGCCGGTTCAAATCTT